>RECT01000461.1 GCA_007693875.1 Spirulina sp. DLM2.Bin59 | reverse complement strand
GGGCGAGGGTGCGGGGGATGGGGGTGGCGGTCATGGTGAGGAGATGGGGGGATTTGCCCTTGGCCAATAATCTGCCCCGCTGCTGTACCCCAAAGCGGTGCTGTTCATCAATCACCACCAAACCCAACTGACGAAACTCCACCGGGTCTTCAATGAGGGCATGGGTTCCCACCAACAGGGGCAATTCACCGTTATACAGTTGGCTGTGAATGTCCCGCCGTTTCTTCGCCCCCGTGGAGCCGGTGAGCAATTCCACCGGCAGATGAAGCTGATTAAACCATTCCACCAACTTCCGATAATGCTGCTCCGCTAAAACTTCTGTGGGGGCCATCAGGGCCGCCTGATAGCCGGACTGGATCGCCGCCAGGATCGCAAACACCGCCACCACGGTTTTCCCCGATCCCACATCCCCCTGCACGAGGCGCGTCATCGGGTTGGATTGCCCTAAATCCGTGAGAATATCGCTGATCACCCGCTGTTGAGCGTTGGTGAGTTGGAAAGGGAGAAGCGCCCGGAAGCGATCGCTCAAGGGGCCCGTTGGGGTGAGGACGACGCTGGTTTGGGCCTGTTGCCGTTGGTGGCGACGCTGGAGAAACCCCAGTTGCATGTAGAAAAATTCATCAAAAATGAGGCGGTGGCGGGCAGCATCGAGGCCGGCTTGATCCGGGGGAAAATGGAGCGATCGCAACGCCGTCGGCAGATCCACAAACCCATACTGATCCCGCAGCACGGGGGGCAAAGGATCTTGCAACTGCTCCACCGCTGGTAGGGCCGCCACGATCGCCTGCCGCACCAGATCCGCCGTCACCCCCTCCGTCAGGGGATAGACCGGCAACAGCCGGCCAATTTTGAGGGAGCTAATTTCCCCCCCTGGGCCATCGAGGATTTCCACCTCGGGATTTTCCAGGGTTAACCCGTATTTATTCACCTTAACTAATCCCGAAGCAGCGGCGATCGCCCCCACCGGAAATCGTGTCTCCTGCCCCTTTTGCCAACCCCGATTACTGTAGCGATTACCATGAAAAAAGCGACTCAGTTTAATCTGGCCAGTGCGATCTCTGAGGCGCAATTCCCAGATCGTCAATTGGGGTTTACGGGGACTGGTAAAACAGCGAGAACCTTTGATCATCCCGATCACCGTCACCGTTTCCCCCGGTTCCAGGGCAGCGATGGGGGCCTGTTTCGCATAGTCCACATGATCGCGGGGATAGTAATAGAGAGCATCCAGCACCGTCGCCAGGCCCAACTGCGCCAACAACTTCACCCCCCGCCGACTTTTGATGGTGGGTAAATCGATCAAAGGCGTGTCCAGAGTAATCTTGCCGCCGTTGGGCGGGATTTCCTTCGCAACAAGGGCCGTTTTGGGGGTGGAGCCGGGGCGATCCTCAATCCGTTGAATAGTAACCGTAGGATTGGAAGCCGCCGAGGTTTGGGAGGCGGGAACTTGGAGATCTTGGATCAATTGGCGGGCCGTGGCAATATAAAGCCGTCGCTGGGCGAGGGAGGCTTGGGGATACCGGCCAAAATCTTGGGCCAGTTGGCTCCAACGGCGCTGTTGATCAGGACTGGCTTCGGGTAGCAATTGGCCAAAACTAAGGGCCATAAATTCACTAAAACGCTGCTCCCGTCCTTGCAGGTCAGCAAACCCCCGCTCCGCTTCAACGGCGAGGGCTTTTTTCAGTCGTAACCAATCCGGTTGCGCAGCGGACATAGGGTAATGATCAGGACAAGCGATCCCATTGTACCGAGAGATTTCCCCATTGGCGCGGCGGTAAAAGGATCCGGTGCAGGGGTTGCTATGGCAAGGAGGGATTCCTTCCGCAATTTCTAGGGTGAAACTTTACCGAAACTTTAAGAAACCCCCATTTTCCTTAAAGTTTTAGTCAAGTTTGACGATCCTGTCTTGGCAATCTCCGCAAAAATACGGTTTACTGGGAGGTAATGGAACGCAGCAAAAAAAATCCCAACGCAAAAACGTTGGGGTTTGGGTTTAATCACAGCTAGGCACATTATAAACCGCTTTTAGGTCTTGTGCCAAGGGTTTTTGGGTTTAATCATCGCTTTGGGGGCGAGCCGCCGGCCAACCTATGTTGTGGCGCCTCGCTCCCCCCCCATGGGCGGCAGATAGATCATCTGCCGCCTTTGTCTTGGCTGTTTTTGTCTGAGGGGCCACAGCCAAAAAAAAACCCCAACTAAGCAGCTCGGGTTTCAGGCTATAAGGATGAAAAAATAATCTTGCTTTGACTTTGACAAAACCGGGGAAGATGCGGAAACTGATCCTGATGCCTTGTTGGCAAACCGTTGTGCTTAGTTGGTAGGTTTAATCATGGTTCACCTTTTAGTATAAGATGAACCGTCTCGAAAAGCACCAGTAAATTTTCGTACCATGGGGAGAAAGGCCGCAAGTTCAGCAGAATGGCGGCCCGTCTTGTGCTGATCTACACCGATGCCTGCTGCTTTTCCTTAAAATAAGGGAAATTTTTGAGCGCGGTAGGGTTATGGAACAGGGTGAAACGATCGCCGCCATTGCTTCGGCGGTGGTTCCCCATCAGGGCAGTATTGGCATTGTGCGGTTATCGGGCCAGGGGGCGGTGGCCATCGCCCGTCAACTTTTCCACGCGCCAGGCTCTCAACTCTGGGAGAGTCACCGCATTCTCTACGGCTATATTCGCCATCCCGAAACGGGGCTAACGGTAGATGAGGCCCTGTTGCTATTAATGTTGGCCCCCCGCTCCTTTACCCGTGAGGATGTGGTGGAGTTCCATTGTCACGGCGGGATGATGCCGGTGCAGCAGGTTTTGCAACTCTGTTTAGCAGCGGGGGCGCGGTTAGCGGAGCCGGGTGAATTTTCCCTGCGGGCGTTTCTCAATGGTCGCCTTGACCTCACCCAGGCGGAAAGTGTGGCGGATCTGGTGGGGGCGCGATCGCCCCAGGCCGCCCAGATGGCCATTGCCGGCCTCCAGGGGAAATTAGCCCAACCGATTCGCCAATTGCGGGGGCAATGTTTGGATATTTTGGCGGAAGTAGAGGCCCGCATTGATTTTGAGGAGGATTTGCCGCCTTTGGATGAGGGGGCGATCGCCGCCCAAGTGGCTAAGGTTCGGCAGCAGGTGGCGCAAATTTTAGCGACGGCGGATCGGGGGGAATTGCTCCGTAGTGGCTTAAAGGTGGCCATTGTTGGTCAGCCCAATGTGGGCAAGTCGAGCCTGTTAAATGCCTGGAGTCGGAGCGATCGCGCCATTGTCACCGATCTTCCTGGTACAACCCGCGATGTGGTGGAATCGAGCCTCACTGTGGGGGGGATTCCGGTGCAGGTGTTGGATACGGCGGGGATTCGGGAAACGGGGGATCAGGTGGAGCAAATGGGGGTGAGGCGATCGCGCCAAGCGGCGGCGGCGGCAGATTTAATCCTGTTCACCCTCGATGCCCAACAGGGTTGGACGGCGGCGGAGGCGGAAATTTACGCCCAAATCCAGCACCGGCCCCTAATTTTAGTGATCAATAAAAGTGATCTCGCTAACCCGGAATCGGTACAGTATCCCCCGGAAATCACCGCCGTTGTCACCACCACCGCCATAGCTCAAGCGGGCATTGATCAACTGGAAGCGGCGATCCTCGCCCATGTCCACAGCGAAAAAATTACCGCAGCGGATCTGGATATTGCCATCAACCAACGCCAAGCCGCAGCCCTCACCGCCGCCCAACGGGCCTTAATCCATGTGGAGGAGGCGATCGCCACCCCCCTCCCCCTCGATTTTTGGACGATCGATCTCCGCAGTGCGATCCAATCCCTTGGGGCGATTACCGGGGAAGATGTGACGGAATCGGTGCTGGATCAAATTTTCAGCCGTTTCTGTATTGGTAAATAGTGCAGTGGCATTGATCGGCGTAGGGGCGAAAAATTTTTCGCCCCGACATCAACGCCTTAGGGAGGGGACGAATCTAATCCGCCATCCATTGGGTGTGGAACATTTCACCCCTGGGTTTATCGATGCGCTCGTAGGTGTGGGCCCCGAAATAATCCCGTTGGGCTTGGGTGAGATTTTGGGGGAGGCGATCGCGCCGATAACTATCGAAATAATCCAGGGAGGCACTAAAGGCCGGAATCGGAATTCCTAAATCATTGGCCGTCACCAACACCGTCCGCCAAGCGGCTTGCCGATCCAGAATACTCTGCTTAAACTCCGGAGCCAGCAACAGGTTAGGCAGATCGGGATTTTCTGTAAACGCCGCCTTAATCTTATCCAGGAAACCCGCCCGAATAATACAGCCCCCTTTCCAAATCCGGGCATCTTCCCCCAGATCTAACCCATAGTTGTACTCAATGGAAGCCTTGCGCAGCAGGGCCATACCCTGGGCATAGGAGCACATTTTCGAGCAATAGAGGGCATCCCGCACTTGATCCACAAACGTGGCTTTATCCCCCTTAAATGTCCCCACCTGGGCCGTAATTTGTTGGGAGGCCGCCACCCGCTCCTCCTTATAGGAAGACATAATCCGGGCATTCACCGCCGCATACATCGTCGGCACTGGCACGCCCAACTCCAACGCAGACATCACCGTCCACCGGCCCGTTCCCTTTTGGCCTGCCGAATCCAGAATCAAATCCACCAAATGCTGATTCGTTTCGGGATCCATTTGGGTGAAAATATCAGCGGTGATTTCAATCAGGAACGAATTGAGTTCATCGGTGGTATTCCACTGGGCAAAGACTTCATGGAGTTCGGTATTGGTTAAACCTGCCCCCAACTTGAGCAGATCGTAGGCTTCGGCAATTAACTGCATATCGCCGTATTCAATGCCGTTATGCACCATCTTGACGTAGTGGCCCGCCCCACCGCGGCCAATGTAGGCGACGCAGGGGCCATCATCCACTTGGGCGGCAATTTTGACAAGAATCGGCTCCAGTTCTTTGTAGGCGCTGGCGGTTCCCCCTGGCATTAAGCTGGGGCCTTTCAACGCCCCTTCTTCGCCCCCACTGACTCCCATGCCCACAAACCCGAGGCCGGCGGCTTCCAGTTCCTCGGTGCGGCGTTCGGTGTCTTCGTAGAGGGAGTTGCCGCCGTCGATGATCATGTCTCCCGGCTCTAGGAGCGGTTTCAGGTCTTGAATCACCTTATCGACGGGAGCACCGGCTTTAACCATGACGAGGATTTTCCGGGGTCGTTCGAGGATCTTGACAAATTCCTCCAGGGAATAGGCGGCTTTAACATCTTTCCCTTGGGCCCGTTCGGCCATGAATTGCTCAGTTTTCGCGCCAGTGCGGTTGTACACGGCAATGGGAAAGCCTCGGCTTTCCACATTCAGGGCGAGATTTTCCCCCATGACGGCTAGGCCAATCACACCAAAGGTTCGCTTTGTCATAAACTTCTCGATCGCCTCATATAGCAATGGCAGTGTTTGCCTGCAAACACCTGCCTTTAGTTTTAACCTAGCGTGATTTTTTTCAATCACCGCTAAAGAAGAGATTAAGAAGCGCTAAACATCCCCTGCCATGGCTCTCTCCTGTCACCTCGTGCCATGGCTCTGCCATGGCCCTTAGGCGGCTCTGCCGCTGGAGGTATAACGGGAGATTTCACTCCAACGTCAGGAAATGCCCCAGATCTTCACTAATCCGGGGGGGCCAGCGGCGGATCTCCCTTACCCAGTCGAGGTTTTGGTAGCGACCATCTAAACCAATGGCCGCCACCCAATGGCTTTCGGCTTCTCCTTGGCGGTTCATGGCCCAAAGAACGGCGGTGAGGGCGGCCCGCATATCGGGGAACATGGGATATTTTCGTACTAGGGATTGCATTGCTTTGAGGGCGGCTTCATCCTGGCCCACTTGGTAGAGGGCGAGGGCATAGTTGGCCTGGGCCATGGAAAATTGGGGCTGACGGGCGATCGCCCCCTGATAATCCGCGACGGCTCCGGGCCAATCCCCTTGGCCCCCCTTGGCATTGCCGCGATTGTTATAGGCGATCGCATCTTCGGGATTGAGGGTTAACACCTGATCATAATCGGCGATCGCTTTTGTCCAATCCCCCAAGGCTTCGTAGGCAATGCCCCGGTTGAGGTAGGGGTCGGGGGCATCGGGGGCAAGGGCGATCGCCTCGTTAAAATCAGCAATGGCGGCCTCAACATGATTTTGACCGAGGCGAGTATTGCCGCGATTACTCCAGAGGGCGGGATTGGTGGGAAATTCCTCGATCAGTTGGCTCCAAAGGGTTTCGGCTTGCTCCAAGTTGCCCTGTTCGAGGGCGGTAATTGCGTCCCCTGCGAGGGCTTCCCCCGCTTCTAAATCCGCCAGGGTGATGGCGGCTTGGGCAGGGGCAACCCAGCCGGTGCAGAGAATCAAGGTGAGCAAGAGGGCAACAAGCAGTTGAGAAAAACGCACAAAAACTCCAGGGGGCGATCCGCATTAGCGTACCTATTGCCCTCCAATCTAACAAATCCGATGCCATTGCGGAGACCCCATTGGCCAGCTCTCCCCACCCCTGAGGGACGATTCCTTCTAGAATTAGAGCAAATAAATAGATGTAGAGAAATGCCGCACACCATCATCACCGATGTTTGTCAGGGAGTGGCGGACTGTGTTGCCGCCTGCCCCGTGGCCTGCATCCATCCCGGCCCCGGTAAAAATACCCTCGGAACCGATTGGTATTGGATTGATTTTCAAACCTGTATTGATTGCGCCATCTGTTTACAGGTCTGTCCTGTGGAGGGGGCGATCCTGCCCGAGGAGCGGCCAGACCTGCAAAAAACCCCCTAACGGCGGGGTTAGCATCGGTTATATTGCCACAGAAACAACCTGTCTCCTATGATGGGGTATAGGAAGTGCCCAAAAACTTGGGGACTTCACCCCTGTCGAGATCAAAACCGTCTTCACAGAAGTGGGTCTAGCCCGCTTTTTTTATTGGTAATTTCCCATGACTCATCCCCTGATTCCCGAACTTTTAGACCTCGCGGCCCCCGTGGCCAGCGCCTTGGGCCTAGAAGTCGCTGGAGCAGTGTTCCAAACCAGCAAAAGCCCCCCGATCCTGCGGATTGACATCCGTAACCTCCAGGGAGATACCAGCTTGAGCGATTGTGAACAGATGAGTCGGCAACTGGAGGCAGCTTTGGATGCCACGGATTTAATTGCGGGGGCCTATGTCCTCGAAATTTCCAGTCCGGGGGTTCCCAATGAACTCACCACCGACCGGGAATTTACTTCCTTCAAAGGCTTTGCCGTCGTCGTCACAGCCCACACCCCCCATCAGGGTAAAACCCTTTGGTCTGGCCGTCTCCAACGTCGGGACGAGCAAAACCTCTACCTCAGCCAGAAAGGTAAAACGATCGCTATCCCTCGGCAGGCGATCGCCACAGTCCAATTGGACGACCATGCCGAAGCGATGTAATTGGAGTTTCAACGTTTCCCTATGTCCCTTGTTAACCTCCCTGGCCTCCGCCAGATGATCACCGAAATTAGTAACCAACACCGTCTCCCTGAAGATGCGGTGCGGGAAGCCCTGAGAGAAGCCCTGCTCAAGGGTTATGAGCGCTACCGCCGCTCCCAAATTATGGACAAAAAACAGGTCTTTAGCGAAGACTACTTCGAGAACTTCGAGGTGGAACTGGATGTGGATGAAGAAGGCTTCCGCGTCCTTTCGACGAAAATCATTGTCGAAGAAATTGAAGATACGGATCATCACATTGCCCTTCAGGAAGTCCAGGAAGTGACATCCGAAGCCCAGGTGGGGGATTCCGTCGTTCTCGATGTCACCCCCGATAAACAAGACTTTGGCCGCATGGCCGCCATTCAAACCAAGCAAGTCCTCCTGCAAAAGCTCCGGGATCAACAGCGCAAACTGATCCAAGATGAATTTAAAGACATCGAAGATCAGGTCATTCAGGCCAAGGTGCTGCGGTTTGAGCGGCAATCGGTGATCATGGCGGTGAATAGCGAGTTCGGCAAGCCCGAAGTGGAAGCAGAACTGCCCAAACGGGAGCAACTCCCCAACGATACCTATCGGGTTAATGCCACGTTTAAGGTGTACCTGAAAAAAGTTCGCGAGGGTGTACATCGAGGGCCACAACTGATCGTCTCCCGAGCCGCTGCGGGGTTGGTGGTGGAGCTGTTTGCCACGGAAGTACCGGAAATTGAAGAGGAAATCGTCCGCATCGTTGCTGTGGCGAGGGAAGCTAACCCCCCCTCCCGCCATGTGGGGCCCCGCACCAAAATTTCCGTCGATACCCTAGAGCGGGATGTGGATCCCGTGGGGGCCTGCATTGGCGCCCGGGGTTCCCGCATTCAAGCCGTGGTGAATGAACTGCGGGGGGAAAAAATCGACGCGATCCGCTGGTCTCCTGACCCTGCCACCTACATCGCCAATGCCCTCAGTCCGGCGCGGGTGGATGAGGTGTTTCTCATTGACCCTGAAGAGCGGCAAGCCCTCGTTCTCGTACCGGAGGATCAACTCAGTTTAGCCATTGGCAAAGAGGGGCAGAACGTGCGGCTGGCGGCCCGGTTAACGGGGTGGAAAATTGACATCAAAGACACCGTTCGTTACCGTGCTGACCAATCCCTCCCCAAACCGGAACCGGAATTACCCCCGGAACCCAGCCCCCTCCCGGAAGCCAATCCCCAGCCTCAACCCTTAAACTTATTAGAGGAAGAGTAAAATAGGGAGGGCTCCTCTAAAAATGGGGAGAGCATCGCGACCATGCCACCGAATCATCGGCGTTGTTTAGCCTGTCGCAGAATCGGAACTAAATCTGAATTTTGGCGCATTGTCCGTCTCCATCCCACGGGGACGGTACAATTGGATCAGGGTATGGGGCGATCTGCCTATCTCTGCCCCCAGGTGCGTTGTTTGCAAATCGCCCAAAAGAAAAATCGTTTGGGGCGATCGCTCAAAACTCCAGTTCCTGATGCCATTTACGACCACCTCCGGCAGCGGCTCACCCCCCAGCCTCATCCAACAGTCAACAATCCCCAAGACTGGCTAGGATAGATCAACAAGAATTGTCTTCAACCTCAACCGCTGTGACAGAACAGAAACTTTAACACTCTCAACCCAACCCAACCCAAACTAAAAAAATTGACCATACTTGACGATACGCACGGGGCATAGTGGATGAACAACGGAAAAACTCGAATTTACGAACTCTCGAAAGAACTCGATTTAGAAAATCGGGATTTACTCGCGATCTGTGAGGTCCTCAACATCGCAGTTAAAAGCCATAGCAGCACCATTACCGAGGAAGAGGTGGCCCAGATTCGGGCCGAAGCTCACAACAAATTTGGCAAAAGAGGGGCAAATCGGGTCGGAGTCCATCGGGCGAAGGCGCCGGAGCGCCCCCCCCGTAAACCCCAAATTCAAAGGATTGTCCGCCATGGCCCGTCTTCAGAGGATGATGGCCCCCGTGGTCAATCCGCCGAAGGCAAGAAGGCCCCTGGCGAATCCGGGGGAGACCATCGCCTCGTTGCCCCCCCTGCTCGGCCAATGAAGCCCGGCAGTCCGGTCAGCGCAACCACAGCAACCACAGCAACCACAGATACGGTTGCCCCTAAAGCCCCTCCTCCCAAAG
>RECT01000137.1 GCA_007693875.1 Spirulina sp. DLM2.Bin59 | reverse complement strand
CTAATTTTAACCACTCTCAGCAAAAAAACGCCGGATAAACATTTCCATCTGATCCACCTCAAAAGGTAAATTCCGATACACATCAAACCCCGATAAGGCATTTTGATCCGCTTCCCACACATTCACCCGACAGGTGATGATCACCCGTCCCGATTGCACCCACCCCTTCAATAACTGGTTAACATGGGGCCGCTCAATCCGAGCCACCATCTCATCCAACCCATCCATCAACAACCATAAATGCTCCTTCTGGTCTTGGAGCGACCGGATTGCCCCTTCAACCCCCGCCGGTTTCAGCCATTGCCCTTGCAAATAATCCACCAGCGTTGGTTCAGTAAATTCTGCCAACGGTATCCAGATCGGGATGCCGAGATTTTCCCGCAAAATCCAATGGGCGATCGCCTCTAACCGCGTCGTTTTCCCCGAACCCGGCTCCCCAATAATCGCAATCCTTCGCCCCCGACTAATTTTACTATTGCCCCGACGCAACACCTCCTCAAAAAAAGCATCCTCACTAATGGGGGTCAAAACCTCCTGCAACTTTTCCCCCTGTTCCTGTTCATGAAAGGGAACCCGCTGAGATGGCTTGCGCTCAACGATCGCCAACGGCACATAAATATCCTCAAGCTTCGCCTCCATCCCCTGAGAACGAGTAAAAGGATTACTCCTGATCTGCTTTTGTACCGCAAGATTTTCACGACAAATCCCTTGCCAATCCGCCAACGTCAAAGATTGGGGATTGAGTAGATCAATCAGCCTTTGCACATTTTGATCGATGCGATGGATTATCCCGACCATATCCTCCATCGTCAACGCCATTTGCTCCTGCCCCGCCGCAAGCCCCAACAAACTACTATTAATCAGGGGCAAATACTCCAACTCAAACGCCCGATAAGCCCGCTCATTAACCTTCAATTCCTCCACAAAATAGGCATAAATTTGCGCAAATAACCGGGTTTTAATTTGCTCTTGATAATCCATCGGCACATCAGCAATTCTCCGAAACGCCGCCGTGATTAGCTTCGTTTCCAACACCTCAAACCCCGCCGACTCCCCATGGGACAACAACAACGCCTCAATTTCCGCCGTCGTTCCCAAAGGCGAGGCAATATCCGCCACATTTTTGGCCTTTTGTACCTGCTGGATCTCCCCTTGCCATCGCTGAATCTGTTGGTCGATTTGACCCGGCGTATACAGCCGAAAAGACTGCATCTTACCCTCCCGATACTCCCGAGCAATGGCAATCAAAGCCTGCAAGTAAGCAATCTTGATCGCCTTCTGGAGATCATGGTTCATCGGCTGCGATCGCTTCTGAATTTTCCGCAAGAGCTGCGGCGCATCAATCGGCCCCGTCACCACATTGATCAGCACCGGCAAGAGAATCATCGATACAGGCTCAATCATCAAAACTCCCCTCTACCCCAAACCTCCCCCCAAGATAACTGATAATCCAATTAACCTCCCCTAAACCCACCCCAGCCATGGCCTTCAGCGACGATAAAACCCTCGAAATTGTCCAAGGAATCCCATCCATGGGGTAGGATCGCCAAAATACTCCTAACTGTTCATTTTCCCGATGCCCGCTGATTCTGACGCTGAGTTATCCGCTGCTACCCCTGAGGCAAAACTGTCGGCTCCACCCTCGGAAGCCGCCGATCCGCCCAAGCCCACCAAGGCCATTGCCCTCAAAAATCCCCAAGCCCAAGTCCGCCTCAGTCGCCAGGATACGATCGTCCAGGTGTGGCTCCCTGACCCGGATCAAACCCCCACCCATTGGCTGGAAATTTGGGATCGCCTTAAACAGCGGCTCAGTACCGGGGAACGGTTTTGGCAGGCGGGAACGGTGGCCCACCTCTTGGCGGGGAAGCATTTGCTCGATGGGCGACAGTTGCAGGCGATCGCCGAAGCCCTCGCCCAAGCCCAGTTAGATCTCCGCACCGTCGCCACCTGTCGCCGTCAAACCGCTGTGGTGGCAGCGGGGGCGGGCTATTCCGTCGAGCAAACTTTACCCCAAACCACGGCGACCGCCCCGGTGGCGGGATCGGCGGAAACCTGGGCCGAACCCCTTTATTTAAAATCCACAGTGCGATCGGGCATTGAAGTCAGCCATCCGGGGACGGTGGTGGTGTTTGGAGACACCAACCCCGGGAGTGAAATTATTGCCACGGGGGATATTCTCGTTGTGGGGCGACTGCGGGGCATTGCCCATGCGGGGGCAGAGGGGAATCGCGCCTGTCAGATTTTTGCCCTCAAGATGGAGGCGATGCAGTTGCGCATTGCCGAGGCCATCGCCCGTCCCCCCGCTACCCCACCGGATCAGCTTTATCCCGAAATTGCCTATATGACCGCTGGCGGGATTCGTCTGGCTGCTGCTACGAACTTCTTTAAAACCCATTCTTTTTCTATGGCTACCGAAAGTTGGGTAGAATCTCCCTGAGGTGATCCTCAATCTTGCCGGCGATCGCTGTGGGTATTCCCCCCGCTATGACTGAAACTTTAATAGCTGATGGGCTAATTGTGAAACCGTTATGACTCGAATTATCGTTGTCACCTCTGGGAAGGGGGGGGTGGGCAAAACCACCACAACCGCGAACCTGGGCACAGCCCTAGCAAAACGGGGCCATAAAGTCGCCCTCGTGGATGCGGATTTTGGCCTGCGCAATCTGGACTTATTGTTGGGGTTGGAAAATCGGGTGGTCTATACCGCAGTGGAGGCGATCGCCGGGGAATGCCGTTTAGAGCAGGCCCTGGTGAAGGATAAACGCCAGCCCACCCTGGCCCTCTTGCCAGCGGCTCAAAACCGCAACAAAGAGGCCGTCACCCCAGAGCAGATGAAAAAGCTCGTCCTTGCCCTGCAAAAAGCCTTTGACTATATCATTGTCGATTGTCCGGCGGGGATTGAGTTGGGGTTTCGCAATGCGATCGCCGCCGCCAAGGAAGCGATTATCGTCACCACGCCGGAAGTCACGGCGGTACGGGATGCCGACCGGGTGATTGGCTTATTGGAAGCCAACGATATTCGCAACATTCGCCTGATTGTCAATCGCATTCGCCCGGAAATGGTGGAAATGCAGGACATGATGAGCGTCGATGATGTCTTGGAGATTCTCGCCATCCCCCTGTTGGGGGTGATTCCCGATGATGAGCGGATTATCACCGCCAGCAATCGCGGCGAACCCATTGCCCTGAGTCAAGAGCGGGCCCTACCGGCGATCGCCTTTAGTAACATCGCCCGCCGCCTCGATGGGGAGGAAGTCCCCTTTTTAGATCTGATGGCGGCCCACAATACGCTGCTAAACCGGATTCGTCGCTTTTTCCGCAATTAATCAACGCACTGGTGAGCATGCCATGGTCAAACCCCTTTGGGATCAGCTAAATCAGTTTTTGGGGCAACTGTTCCGCCGGCCGACGGTGGATAGTCGCAGTGCTGCCAAGCAACGGTTAAAGCTCGTGATTGCCCACGATCGCGCCGGCCTCAGTCCGGAAATGCTCGAAGCGATGCGCCAGGAAATTCTCGCCGTCCTATCCCGCTATGTGGATATTGATTCCGCTGAATCAGAATTTGCCCTCACCAGCGATTCCCGCACCACCTCCCTCGTGGCCAATTTACCGATTCGGCGGGTGCGGTCAAAGACGCTCATTGAGGAGGAAGCCATGGAGTTGACGGTGGTACCGGAGGAGGAAGAGGCCCTGCAAGCGAGCGAACCTGATCCCTCAACATCAAACCCGGAGATCCCCCCTGAACCCCTTGGCGAAGCCGCCACCGTTGCCTCGGAACCGGAACCAACGGAACCAACCCCCGAACCTGAAGATCCCCCAGAGGAGCCCACAGTTCCAGCCACCGCAGCCGCCACCGGCCAGGAAGCTGAACCCCCTACAGATCCCAATCCCACCACTCCACCCCCATCCCCCGAGCCTGCCGCTGATCCAGAGTCTGATCAACCTGTCCCCAAGCCCGATCCCTATCCCACCGAACCCCCCCTTGCCTAGGTGAGGATCAGGATTTTTTACTGGAGATAGGCGATCGTGACCCCGGCCCCTCCTTCGTTTTGGGGGGCCAGTTCAAACCGTTCAACTTGGGGATGGCCTGTGAGGAAATCCTGCACCCCTTGGCGGAGTTTGCCGGTGCCTTTGCCGTGGATGATCCACAAAATACCGGCATTGAGGGCCTGTTGAATAGCGGCTTCTACCTCTGTTTCCATTTGGCTGACCCGTTGGCCACGGATATCGAGGCTGTTGCTTGCGGTGCGGACGGCGGCGCGGGGGGGCGGGGTTTTGGTGACGGGGACTTTGGCTTTGGGGGGTTCGGGGGGGTCTACGGTTTTGCCATCCAAGGATTCAATTTCGCTGAGATTAACCGTGGTTTTCATTAACCCAAATTGAACGATCGCCTTCTGATTGCCTTCAATGGCCAGCACTTCCGCCGTCTGCCCTAACCGGGGGATGCGGATCCGCTCCCCGACGGCGGGGAAGTAGCTAGGGAGGCGGGGGGGTTGCCGTTTGGGGAGGTGGGTTTGGGCGATGGCCTCTAGCTCCGCAGTGGCCTGTTGGGCGGCTTGGCCCGTGGGTTTTTGCTGTTGGAGATTGCGGATCACTTGGGCAATTTCCGCCTTAGCAGTGGCGATCGCCTCCATCACCGCTACTTCCTGCGATCGCTTCAGTTCCAATTCCCGCGCCTGCAATAACTGCGCCCGCTCCGATACTTCCTGATAAAACCGTTCCGCCTGAGCCACTAAGGCCGCCGCCGCCTGGGCCTTTTCTTCCTGCTCCTTCCGTTGGGCCTCCAACCCGGCAATCACATGGTTAACATCCTCCACTCCTTCCCCCATCTGGGCTTGAGCAGCGGCAATAATTCCCCCATCCAACCCCAAACCCTGGGCAATGGCCAGGGCATTGGATCGCCCCGGAATCCCCCACAGGAGGCGATAGGTGGGGGCGAGGGTGGCTTGGTCAAACTCCACCGAGGCATTTTCAAAGCGGGGGTCTTGGTATTTGAGGGCTTTGAGTTCGCCGTAATGGGTGGTGGCGATCGCCAACTGAGCATGATCCGCCAAATAATGGAGCAGGGCCGCCGCCAACGCGCTGCCCTCGCTGGGATCAGTGCGCGCCCCCCCCCCAAACCGCCACCCCCAAGAAGCCGGGGTCATTTCCCCCAAAATACGGCTAATGCGGCGAATATGCCCGGAAAATGTCGATAAACTCTGCTCCAAAGATTGCTCGTCGCCAATATCGGCAAACACGCCATCAAACCAAGGCAATTCCACCGGCTCCCGCGCTGGCACAAATAGCCCCACCTTGGCCATTAACGCCGCCATCCCCAGGGTTTTCAACGTCACGGTTTTGCCGCCGGTATTGGGGCCGGTGATGGCCACGACGCGAATTTGGGGGCGAATTTGCACATCAATGGGAATCACCGCCCGCCCCTGTTCGTGACGCTCTTGCCACACCAGGAGGGGATGGCGCAGTTCCCGCAGCGTCATCGGTTGATCTGGGGGGATAAAGCGGGGCGGGTTGGCTTCGAGCCAAAGGCTATAGCGGGCGCGGGCGGTGGCTAGATCCAGCACCGTCACCGTCGCTAAAAGTTGCTCTAGATCCGGCTGGACTGCCGCTACTTCCGCCGTTAACCCTTGGAGAACGATTTCAATTTCCCGCTGCTCTTGCCGTTGAATTTGCCGCAATTGGTTGCCCGCTTCAACGATGCTATGGGGTTCGATGTAGAGGGTGGAGCCGGTGCTAGAGGTGTCGTGGACGATGCCGGGGATTTGCTCTTTGTGGCTGGCTCTGACGGGGAGTGTGAAGCGTTCCCGCCTTTGGGTAATTAGGGGTTGCTGGAGGGCATTGCCCTGGCGTTGGATGATGCGTTGGAGTTTTTCATGGATGCGATCGCGCTGACCTCTTAACTTGATTCGCACCTCTGTAAGTTTGACACTGGCGCGATCAGTGACATCCCCCCGCTCATCAATGCAATGGTGAATCTGTTGCTCCAATTCGGGATAGGTGCGCAGATCCGCCACCAGTTCCTGCAATGTGGGGGTTTCCTCCTGTTCCTCAATCACCCGCCGCAGTTGTCGCGCCCCGGCGAGGGTGGTGGCAATTTTCAACAATTCGATGCCGGTGAGCATCCCCTGACGCTCTGCCCGCTCCAGACTATCGCCAATATCTTCAATGCCCTTGAAGGGTAGGCCGGTGGTGAGGCGAATTTCCAGGCCGTAGACTTCTTGGGTTTGGCGGAGTAAAAAGGCGGTTTCCTGTTGGCTGGGGGGGATGGGCAATTGACGGGCGGCGATCGCCCCCAGTTTTGTGGCGGCAAAGGTGGCAAGGTGCTGGCAGAGGCGGGGCCAGTCGAGGAGATCGAGGGTTTCGGCGGGGGTCAAGGCGATTGGGGTTAGGGGCTTTCCCTAAGGTAGCAATTTTAAGGGTTTGATTTCAATCCTGCACAATGGACGGTCAGACGGCAAAGCCCAAACTTGAGGGATGCTTTTAAAGTCTTGACCTTTGACAAGAGGAGATTGCTATGGATGCTAGTTTGGACTCTGCTATTGACCGAATTAGGCAAACCCGGAGCATTGTCGCTTCAGATCGTGCTGTACTCGTTGCCATTACGGGCATTGATGGCTGCGGCAAGGGCTATATTGCTCGGCAAATTGCCCATGGCCTAGAAGCACAGGGTTTGAGGATTGCCACGATTAACATTGATGGTTGGCTCAACCTGCCCCCCGTGCGATTTAGCCCCAACAACCCCGCTGAACATTTCTATCACCACGCATTTCGCTTTGAGCAAATGTTTTCTCAACTGGTGTTGCCGCTGCGGGAGGGGCGATCGCTCTGTCTTGAGGTAGACTTTACCGCCGAAACCGCCACAGATTACCAAAAATATCAGTATGAGTTTGAATCCATCGATATCATTTTGCTGGAGGGTATCTATCTCTTAAAGCGTCAGTTTCAGACATACTATGATCTCTCAATTTGGATTGAATGTCGCTTTGAAACGGCTCTTCAACGGGCGATTGATCGCGCCCAAGAAGGTCTATCTCCTCAAGCAACGGTGGCAGCCTATCAAAGCATCTATTTTCCCGCCCAAGCGATCCATTTTCAACGGGATACCCCGCGCCCAGCAGCCACGTTGATAATTAATAATGATCTAGCTCAATAAATGGTGCGTCAGTCGTAAGGCTGCTCTTTTGCGCCATGGATTCATCGCTCTGACGCACCCTACGATTCAATTGTAGAATCGTAGGGCGATATTCAGGATTGAATTATGTCTGACGCACCGTTCAATCCTATGATCAGTCTTAACTGCAACTTTAGCCAAACCCCATCATGTTGATTCGTTCCTTAGCTGCTTGTGAAGAATTTATTGCTGGCGATCGCACCCGCCTCCGGGAACTCCTCCACCCCGATAAACAGCCCCTAGACCTCCGCTACAGTCTCGCCCATGCCACCGTCGCCCCCGGTGAAACCTCCACCCCCCATGCCCTCACCACCAGTGAGGTCTACTACATCCTCCAAGGCCAGGGGGAAATGCACATCGAGGGGGAAGTGGCGATCGCCCAACCCGGAGATGCCATTTATATTCCCCCCCAAGCTCGGCAATATATTGCCAACATCGGCACAGAACCCCTCATCTTCCTCTGTATCGTTGATCCCGCCTGGCAAAGCACCGATGAAATCGTTTTTGAGCCAGAAGAGTAGCGGGCAGTCCTAGACCCCCTTTAATTGAATCAGTTCAATCTTGTACCCCGTCGGGTCTTCCACAAAGGCGATCACCGTTGTGCCATGTTTCATCGGCCCCGGCTCCCGCACCACCTTACCGCCCCGGACTTTAATTTCCTCACAGGTCTTGTAAATATCCTCAACCCCAAGGGCAATATGGCCATAACCATCGCCAATGTCGTATTGGTCGGTTCCCCAATTGTGGGTGAGTTCAATCACCGTATGATCCGCCTCATCCCCATAGCCCACAAAGGCGAGGGTAAACTCTCCCCCCGGATAGTCCTTTTGCCGGAGCAACTTCATCCCCAACACCTCACAGTAAAACTTGAGGGATTCTTCCAAATTTCCCACCCGTAACATCGTGTGTAACATCCGCATAACTGAATTCTCCTCAAAAAACTAGCTTCTGGGCAGTGGGCAATGCCCCCGACCCGACAGAATTTTATCCTAGCGAATTTGTGAACATCGCCTCTTCTGCCATGGGGGGGAGCGATCGCTCCTCCTCCTCTTTGGCCGCAGCC
Source organism: Spirulina sp. DLM2.Bin59 (assembly GCA_007693875.1). Lineage (GTDB taxonomy): Bacteria > Cyanobacteriota > Cyanobacteriia > Cyanobacteriales > Spirulinaceae > Spirulina. The sequence continues at coordinate 1,384 of RECT01000137.1, read as the reverse complement.
ACCGCTGCATCCAACACCTGCCAAACGTGATGCAACATAGCATCTAAACCCTGATGGGATACCGCTGAAATTAGAAAAATGGGGTCTGTGGTGATGGCGGCAAATTCTGACTGAATAAAGGCGCTCATTTCCCCATCAAGGGCATCAATTTTATTAAGGGCGAGGATTTGGGGGCGATCGCCCAACCCCCGACCATAGGCCTGTAATTCCGCCTGGATCGTCCGGTAATCCTTGAGGGGATCATCAACGGTGACATCCACCAGATGCACCAAAACCCTTGTCCGCTCAATGTGGCGCAAAAAGTCATGGCCCAACCCCACCCCCGCATGGGCCCCCGCAATTAAACCGGGAATATCCGCAAACACCGTCCCATCCCCCGTCGGGCGACGCACCACCCCTAAATTGGGAACCAGGGTGGTAAAGGGATAATCAGCAATCTTGGGCCGAGCCGAAGACAGGGCAGAAATGAGCGTCGATTTCCCCGCATTGGGCAAACCAATTAACCCCACCTCCGCCAACAATTTCAACTCTAACCGCAGATAAAAATGTTCCCCCTCCCGACCCGGTAGGGCTAACTCCGGGGCGCGGTTATGGTTGGTGAGGAAACAATGATTTCCTAAACCACCCTTGCCCCCCACCGCAATCCGGAGCCGCTGCTGGGGATAAACCAGATCGCCAATCAACTCCTCCGTTTCCGTTTCCGGGTCAAGGCGATACACCATCGTGCCGCAGGGGACTTGAATCGTCAGATCTTCCCCCGATGCCCCTGCACATTTATTGGGGCCGCCCCGTTTGCCGTTATCGGCTTTGAACAGGCGCAAATATTTAAAATCCAGCAGCGTCTGTAACTGCTCCGCCGCCTCCAGGTACACCGAACCGCCTCGGCCACCATTGCCCCCCGCTGGCCCGCCGGCCGGCACATACTTTTCGCGACGAAAGGCAACGATCCCATCCCCCCCATCTCCGGCTTTTACTTCAATTTCGGCGTAGTCAATGAATTGCATGGATATTCGCGGGCAGGGGCTGGGAGTTTACAGATCCATTCTAATTTGTTTCTTGTCCCTCAGTGGCAAATCGGTTACGCCGCCAAACATTAAAAATCATGGTGATCCTTAGACATTTGGGGAATCCGGGCCTAGGCTGGGGGAGATAGCGATCGCCCCCCTCCCATGCTCTATAGCCTTGCCAACCTCCCCTACTGGATCATTTTGGGTCTCGGTTTTGTCTTGTTTATCCTGGTGATGGCCACGGGGGGCGGCGATGATGAGCTAGACCTGGAGGGGGATGCTGATGCCGCTGACCTCAATGCCGGGGGCGTGTTGCCGATTTTGCTGTGGTTGGGGTTGGGGCGCACGCCGTTATTGCTGCTGTTGGCGACGGATTT
>RECT01000253.1 GCA_007693875.1 Spirulina sp. DLM2.Bin59 | reverse complement strand
GGCGACGATCCCCCCCTCGCCAGAACTGCGCTATTGCCAGGCCTTTATTGGCGATCGCGCCTCCACCGTCGCCATCCTCGAAACCGCCAAAGCTCAAGGCAAACTCACCCTGCGCCCCATCCATGGTGATCCCAAAGTGAATAACCTCCTCCTTGATCCCCACACGGGCCAAGCAGTGGCGATGGTGGATTTAGATACCGTCAAGCCAGGGTTAATTCACTACGATGTGGGGGATTGTTTACGTTCTGGTTGCAATCCCCTAGGGGAGGAAACGGCGGACTGGGAAAAAGTGGTGTTTGATTGCGATCGCGCCCAAATCATCCTGCAAGCCTATCTAGATTTGGCCCGCCCCTACCTCACCCCCCAGGATGGCGCTTATCTCTACGCAGGCATCCGCCTCATTGCCTTTGAACTGGGGTTGCGCTTCTGTACCGATTACTTAGCAGGGAATCTTTATTTCCATGTTGATGATCCGGAACATAATTTGCGGCGAGCGTTGGTACAATTCCAACTCTGTGCCAGCATTGAGGCCCAGGCCCCCCGATTAGAACAACTGATTCAAAGCCTGGTCAACCCTTAAATCATGCCCAGTTTTAGCCTCCACCCCTTTAAACCGGTTCCCTTTCCCCTCAGCATTACGGGAACGGTGGCAACAGGTGCGCTGCTGCGGATGACCTACCAAATCCAAGGAGATCTCACCTCGTTATCTTTCCCGCCCCCAAAAACACCAAGGGGTGATAGGTGTGCTGATGCCGATCGCCTTTGGGAAACCACCTGTTTAGAGGCATTTATCGCCATTCCGGGTGATGATTCCTATTGGGAAATCAATTGTAGCCCCAGCGGAGCTTGGCAGGTTTATCGCTTTACTGGATATCGCACCGCCATGGCTGTGGAAACCCAGATCAGTGATCTCGCTAGCGAAATTCATCACCACTCAACTCAGTTCAACCTCACCATTGCCATGGATTTAAGCCCCCTGGGTTTAGCCAATCAGCCCCTAGAACTGGGAATTACCGCAGTGATCGCCACCAGAGCCGGAGAATTGAGTTATTGGGCATTACACCACCCAGGGCCAGCGGCAGATTTCCATGATCGCCGGGGATTCCGACTGTAGCGGCGAAAATCCTTCGCATTTCATCTTCCCGCTTGAGACTGGGGATAAACCGGCATCGCCTGCACCACCGGCCAGCCCAATGCCTTAATAATCTGGCCCCCCAACAGAGTCGGATCGAAGGGTTTGCGAAGCACAGCGGCCAAATTTAAGTTGGCATAATCCTGGTGATTATGCACCTTGGCGGTGAGGAAGATGACGGGAATGGAGCAGGTAGAGGGGTGATTGAGTAAAGCGCGGCGAGTTGTTGGGCCATCCATGTCCGGCATCATCACATCAAGGAGAATCAGATCAGGAACCTGAGCGATCGCCTTTTCCAAACCCACTGACCCTGGTGGAGCAGTGCTCACATACCAACCCATCATGACCTCAAGACTCAATTGAGCAATTTCGCGGATATCGGCTTCATCGTCAATCACCAAGATTCGTTTAGGTTGGCTGTTCATGGGTCGTAGAGGGTGAGAAGTTTAACCTAAGGAACATAGCTGTCAGGTACATAGGTAGCTGACAAGCTTGCATGCACTTGTACTAAGCCGTGAAGTCACCAAAAATCAAAAAACAGCGGCTTTTCTCTGGGCCATCATTCAAAGGTGAGGCCGGGTATAAAAGGTAATTGTGAAATTCCTGTGAACATTTTCAGTGTTGAGTTGGGCTTGAACGATCAAGACTTTGATACTGAAGACATTGTTACAGGAATCCTGAGGCACGCAAAAGTTGAGCCCCCTCCGACCGTAAAATTGCCTGCCAAAAGTTCTCGCTCTGGGGATGTTGCACCCTACATCTTCCATTTAAATCTACTAGCACCAATTCATCCCTTAATTTGTAAAAAATCTTATTGCAAAACACTTAAAAACCAACACATTGCTTCATAGGTATTTTTGCGGTTTTTTCGATCAGAATTGCCATCACCATCGTGGGGAGGTTGATTCAGTATTTGCCCTCACATCTATCTAAGGGCGGATTTCCGGGGTTTTCGCCGTTCAGGGATTTATGTCCGATGAATGAAACAATTTAGTGAGTTTATACGTTAAAAATAGTTAAGCAGTTGTCACAGTTAGATTAATTGCCGATTGACGTTGACCCCAGGAAAATGGTTAATACCCTACCGACCGAAGAAGCTCGCCTCGTGAAACAAGGCAATCTCGAAAATACGCTCACCCCTTCCCCCCTGCATGATGTCGCCACCACGCCACGCCTGACGATCATTGGTGCAGGGGCCTGGGGGTCAGCGTTGGCAACGGTGGCCAATCGTAATATCCATCCTGTGCGGCTGTGGTCTCGCCGGGATGGTGAACCCCTGAGCAGTGCGATCGCCAATGCAGATGTGATTCTCTGTGCCGTCTCAATGAAAGGCGTTCCCAGTGTCATTGACCAAATTAAAGCCTGCAACATCCCCCCAGAAAAGATCATCCTCACCGCCACGAAGGGCCTCGACCCCAAAACCACGCAAACCCCTTCCCAGATGTGGCAAGCGGCCTTCCCCAATAATCCTGTCGCTGTTTTATCGGGGCCCAATCTTTCCAAAGAGATTGAGCAAGGCTTACCTGCGGCGACGGTTGTTGCCAGCGAGGATGAAGCGGCGGCGGAAGTGGTGCAATCTATCCTCTCCTCGGAAACCTTCCGGGTGTACATCAATACGGATCCCTTAGGGACGGAATTGGGGGGAACCTTAAAAAATATTATGGCGATCGCCGCTGGGGTCTGTGATGGCCTCAACCTTGGAACCAATGCTAAGGCGGGCCTCCTCACCCGCGCCCTTCCCGAAATGATCCGCATCGGGACCCATTTAGGAGCCAGCGCAGAAACGTTTTTTGGACTCTCCGGTTTAGGCGACCTTCTGGCTACCTGTAACGGCACGCTTTCACGGAATTACCGGGTGGGCATGGGTTTAGCCCAGGGCAAGGATTTAGAAACAGTCTTGATTGAACTGCAAAGTACCGCTGAAGGGGTGAATACGACGCGGGTATTAGTGGACTTGGCTCGCCAGCAAGAGATCCCCGTCCCCATTGCTCGCCAGGTTTGCCGTCTCCTCGATGGCAAGATCACCCCCCTAGCAGCAGTGCAAGCCTTGATGGAGCGTGAACTCAAAGCAGAATAGCCCAATTTCCCCAACCTAACCCACAGGAGCAAACCCTTTCCCGGTGAAGGGGTTTTTTCTGGCCTAGATGTGGCAACACGGCGGGGTTAACTGCCCCGATAGGTGCTGTAGCTCCAGGGGGAAACCAAGAGGGGAACATGGTAATGGGCATTGGGATCGGCAATTGCGAAGGCAATGGGGACGCGATCCAGGAAGGGCGGGTCGGTTTGAGGGAGGCCCTGGCCTTGGAAATAGGCTCCCACTGCAAAGATCAGTTCATACCGGCCCGGCTCCATCGCTGCTCCCGTCAGCAACGGGGCATCGGTGCGGCCATCGCTGTTGGTGGTGAGGGTATGTAAACAATGGCGGTTGCCCATGGCATCCAGTTTCCACAGTTCGAGGGTCATGGCCGCCGCTGGACAGCCTTGGGCTGTATCAAGGACATGGGTGGAAAGGTAGCCAGCCATAGCAGCGCGCAAGGGAAAGAACGGTTCTATTTTAGGATCTTTGTGCAGAAACTAGGGCAGAGGGGTGAGACTGACCGTGATCAAGGTCACAATGCACATCAGATATATTTTGTCTAGCTAATGTCATACATTTTTAATATTTATTTGCAGTTCTTTGAGAAAGTTTGCATAATGGGGGTAAGCAAGCCAAGGGGATGTGTTCCCGCCTTGCGAGCAATCTGAAGAACGCCAAGAGGAATCTTCCATGACTTACTCCATTTCACGCCAAGCCGCTTTTCCTGAATTGGCTAATGCAGTTGCGACCACCACTGAGCAGATCAAACGCCTCGGTCCCGATGACCAGTTGGCTCTCCTGTGGTTCGCCTATAAGCAACTGGGTCGCTCCATGACCCCCGCTGCCCCCGGAGCCGCTCGCCTCGAATTCGCTCAAGGTCTGCTCGATGAGTTCAAAGCCATGAACTATGAGCAACAAATGACCGCGATGCGCAACTTGGTCAACCGCATTAACGACCCCATCGGCCGCGCCTACGGTATCCTCAGCACCAATACCAAACTGGCCTTCTGGTTTGTGTTAAGTGAACTGATGGTGGCAGGAACTGTGATTCCTGTGCCGGATTCCTACATCATGAGTCCCGGTGCGCTGCGAGCCTTTAAGACATTAGAAAATTTGGAGTTTAATCAACAAATCACCGTCTTCCGCAATGTGGTGGCACCCATGGGATTTGACCCCTTTGCCTAGGGTGAAGTTGGTTAACCTCCACTCACTTTGATCCTTCACTTTTCTGGGGGCAGGGCAAAACCCTGCCCCCTTGTTGTCACAACCTGGGAGACACCTGATGGTTTTTAACCCTCCTACAACGCTGAAACCGTTCGGAACATCACCGAGGGCGATGGCTACGGTATCACCGATCACCTCCTACTTCGCCGCCCTCAATGGGGGAGATTACGCCACTGCGGCGGCCTGCTTTGCCCCCACGGGCCAACTCATTCCTCCGTTTGAACAGGCAATTACGGGGCCAACGGCGATCGCCCGCTATCTTCACAAAGAATCTCCCGGCATGATCTTCACGGTGGAAGAAATGCAAGCCCAGGGGGAAAGCCACTATTACCTACGGGGGAAGGCCCGCTCCTCCTGGTTTAACCTCGGTGTGGCTTGGGAGATTAACCTCAATGGTGAGGGGGCGATCGCCCAACTGCAAATTCACCTCTTAGCGAAGCCCGAAGAACTGCTCATGGTGCGGCCCGGTTAAACCCCTGGGGAGCAAAGTAAGTTCTCAGGTTGGGCCATGAAATGGGCCAAAAAACAACCCCTGATCTGGGTGACTTGCGATCGCTGACCGATATATAGATTGATCTTTATAGATCCGAGAGCGATCGCAAACCTTAGGGCCATAAATGTGACTAAAAGTCAATGTCTTTTCGACCCCGTTGGGGGAACCCAAGGGCAAAATGGGACGGGGGCCAAAATCGGACCGGGGTTCCGAGCAGAGGTGATGTGCAAACCCCGTTATACCCTCGCCATTGTCCCCATCACTTCTCACCAAAATTAATGCGAAATGTAAATATAACTACAATTAACTACAATCAATCTTAAGTTATGCAACGTTTCCGTAAGAGTTTGCCTGATTCATCCCATAGGCAGAGAGGAAGGGCCCGGTGAATTGCTATTATAGAAGGTAGGAAGAGCAGTTCGATAGTCTTAATAAGATTGTGCGTAGTAGCCTGTATCAATTGAACGCGACCACGCGACCATCTAATTTAATCAATCTTTTCTAGATTCAGATTTTACGGTGGATGTGATCAGACGTTGAATCGTTCTTCTGGGTGTTGAGGACAGAAGTCATTGGGAGGAACGTATGGGTTATTTAAACATTGCATCTATGATCACCTTAGCCACAGTGTTGGGGCTGGCGGTTCCCGGCTGGGCAGAACCGGCGAGAAATCTTGAAACCTTAATTGAAACCCGGGCCTGCCAAGGTTGCGACCTTTCCGGAACCGATTTAACGGGTTTGCACCTGATTGGGGCAGATCTGCGGGATGTGAATTTAACGGATGCGAATTTAACCGGCGCTAATTTGGAAGGCGCAGATTTAACCGGCGCTAACTTAACCGGGGCTAATCTGACCCTGACGATGCTCACCGATGCTGAACTCACCGATACCAACCTTTCCCATGCAACGCTCCATGCCACAATCCTCAACAGTGCTGTTTTAGAAGGGGTGAATTTCACCGCTGCGACCCTCAGTGATGTGCAATTAGCCGGGGCCACACTCACCGATGTTGTGATTACCGATGCCACCATTGAAAACACGCCGATTAGTGTGGGGGGAAGTTGGGATGAACTTGACCCTGACCTGCTCCCAGAAATGATGAACTAGCCCCCATGCTCCACTTGATCGTTTCCCCTGTAAAAGTTTGGGATGGATAGATTGGCAGTGGTTTGCATCTTCGGATGCTTACCACTGTTTTTCTAATTTGTTAGGGATGCGTTAGGGTTGTAGATGGAGAGCAAAAAGCTGATCTCCACCCTCAACTCTCAATTTCCACATCCTATGCTTCGACCCGTTGCCCTGCTCATCCTGCCCACCCTCCTCCTGGGCATTGCTCCGCCAGCGATCGCCGTCCCAGAAATTTCTGTCGGCATTGTCCAACGATTTGGGGAGGAACAGGGCGATCGCCTCATCCTCAGTAGTGGCGATAATCGTCCCCTCACCCTCCAGTTCAAAGCTGGCAACGGTCAACCCACCACCGTCACGGCCCAAAGCGTCACCCTCGACATTCGCCCCCAACCCCAAACCAACCCCGTATTACAGGAATGGGTGGTTTTGGGGGATCATGCCACATTTGAAACCGCCGAAGACCATGCCAAACGCTGGGCCAGTCGGGGTATTGCCGTGGAAGTGACCCAACCGGGTCGCTGGCAAGTTTGGGCAAAACGGGATGTCTATTCCACGCCCCTATTGCGGCGCAAACTCTTAGAAAGCCTTGATGAGGCCGGGGAAACGGGGCCCTATCTCCACAGTGAACTGCTGGAAAGTACACCGATTGTTTCCTTCCAGGTGGGCAACTTCCGCTACAACCGCACCGAACTGGCCATCACCACCCCCAGCAATCGCATTCGTGTCCAAGGTCGGGAGAGCACGATCCTCTACGGCGGGCGGATGCATGTCCAACCCAATGCCTATGGCAATTTCACCCTGGTGAATGAGGTGGATATTGAAACCTATTTGCGGGGGGTGGTTCCCCATGAAATCGGCCCCCAAGCCCCCTATACGGCGGTTCAGGCCCAAACCGTAATCGCCCGTACCTATGCCCTGCGCAATACTCGCCGTTTTCAGGCTGACAATTATCAACTCTGCGCTACAGTCCATTGTCAGGTTTATAAGGGGTTAACGGGAACGGTGGCGACTGCGGATCGGGCCATTCAAACGACGGCGGGCCAGGTACTTACCTACGATAATGAGTTGGTGGATGCCCTCTATTCTGCCCATAGTGGTGGAGTAACGGCTCAGTTTGAAGATATTTGGGATGGAGAACCGCGGCCCTATCTTCAGGCGCGGGTAGATGCGATCACCCCCCCCTGGGATTTAGCTCAAAACCCCCTCAATACGGAACCGGCGATCCGCAACTTCCTCAATCAGCGGGAAGGATTTAATGGGGCAAACAGTTCTGTCTTCCGCTGGAATCGGACTAGCACCTTAACGGAACTGACTGCGGATCTGAATCGTTATTTAGAGCGGACTAAACACCCCTTGGGGCCTGTAGGGCGGATCATTCGTATGGCAGTGACGGAGCGATCGCCCTCGGGCCGGATTCGCATCCTCACAATCACCACCGATAAGGGTCTGATCGAACTGCGCAAAACCGAGGCCCGCAGCGCCCTAGGGCCGCCCCGCAGCACGTTGTTCTACCTCGATCCGATGCTCGATCCTCAAGGGGAACTGACGGGCTACCGCTTTGTAGGGGCAGGTTTTGGCCATGGGGTGGGTTTAAGTCAATACAGCTCCTACACCCTCTCTCAACAGGGTTGGAACTATGCCCGGATCCTCCAGTTTTATTATCCAGGGACAACGCTTGAGGCGCTGACCCCAGATATTGTCTGGTATCCATAATTTGATGGCAACACCGCACAAAGTTGAAGACTTACGGTACGATTCCCCAAAAAGCAAATTAAACTGTTAGATTGCTCTCTTCTTCAATGTGGGATTCGCAAGCCATGACTCAACCCAACGGTGTGATGATGCAATACTTCCATTGGTATCAGCCCAATGATGGTAGTTTGTGGAAACAAGTTAAGGATAGGGTGGAAACCTTAGCGGGGCTAGGAGTCACGTCCCTATGGTTGCCGCCGGCCTATAAGGGAGCCGGGGGAGATGCAGATGTGGGTTATGCAGTTTACGATCTCTTTGATTTAGGAGAATTTGATCAAAAAGGCTCGATCCGCACCAAGTATGGCACCAAGGATGAATATTTGGAGGCGATCGCCGCTGCCCGAAAGGCCGGCATCCGCATTTACGCTGATGTGGTCTTGAACCATCGTATGGGCGCAGACTACACGGAAGAGGTGAAGGCGATCCCGATGGATCCTAACAATCGTGGTACAGCGATGGGGGATTATGAAACCATTAAAGCTTGGACACATTTCACCTTTCCCGGTCGTCAAGGCCAATATTCCAGCCTAGAATTGCATTGGTGGCATTTTGATGCCATTGATCACAATGCCTATGATGAGGAAAAAAATGCTATTTATCTGTTTGAGGGTAAATCCTTTGATCACAATGTTGATTTAGAAAAAGGTAATTTTGATTACTTGATGGGATGTGACTTAGATATGAGCAACCCTGATGTGATCACTGAACTCAAGCATTGGGGAGAATGGTATGTCAATACCACGGGCGTTGATGGTTTTCGCTTTGATGCCGTCAAGCATATAAACGCCGACTTGTTTGTGAATTGGCTCCATGGGGTGCAGGAACAAACCCAAAAAGATTTGTTTGCGGTTGGTGAGTATTGGTCTGGTGATGTGGAATCGCTCCATTATTTTCTAGGTCAGACAGACGGGAAACTATTGCTATTCGATGCCCCACTCCACTATAACTTTCATCTGGCCAGCATTGAGGGTGAAAGCTACGATATGCGGCAAATTTTTGAAAATACCTTAGTGAAAGATCAACCGGCCCTAGCGGTTACATTGGTGGACAATCATGATTCTCAACCACTCCAATCTTTAGAATCTGTTGTTGAAGGTTGGTTTAAACCCTTGGGTTATGCTTTGATTTTGCTCCGTCAAGAGGGCTATCCTTGTATTTTTTACCCAGATTACTATGGTGCCCACTATCAGGATTATGGGAAAGATGGTAATGAATACGAAATTTGGATGGAGAGCCATCAGTGGTTATTGGACAAATTTCTAAATGTTCGTAAAACCTACGCCTTTGGTGATCAGTATGATTATTTTGACCATCCTAATTGTGTGGGTTGGACAAGGTTGGGCACGGCGGAAAATCCCGGAGCCATTGCTGTGGTGATGAGTAATGGCGGCGATGGTACAAAATGGATGGAAGTGGGCATTCCCGATGCCATTTATGTTGATATTACTGAACATATTAAGGAGCCGATCACCACGAATGCAGAGGGTTGGGCAGAATTTCGCTGTAATGGTGGTTCAGTGTCTCTCTGGGTTCCTGCTTAGGGGTAGGGGAGGCATTGGCGGGAGGTTTTGATCATGGTTATTGTCCACCCTGATCATCGCCCCCGGCCTTGGGTCTGATGGGGGCTTGGCACCAGCGATCGCCCTCCACCACCGTATGACAGGCCCAAGCCGCCAGAGATTCGGGATAATCCCGCCGGAAATGACCCCCCCGGCTTTCGGTGCGAAAGGCTGCACTTTTGAGGATGAGCTGGGCCACATCGAGTAAATTGCCCAACTCCACCACCCCCCGCAACAGGGCCAAATCGCCATCTTCAGAGATTAACCCCTGACCGGGAAC
>RECT01000292.1 GCA_007693875.1 Spirulina sp. DLM2.Bin59 | reverse complement strand
TCCTTGACCCCCACCTGTTCCGAGGTGGGGGAATGCGTCGCTAATTTTGTTCAATTGACTACCGCCATCGAATCCTTTTTGAAGTCACCCAACATCCAGAAAATGGGAAGGATGCTCTTCTGCTTCTGAATCTTGGTGATCATGACGATGTTTACTGATGCGGGTCGGCTAGCTTTATGAGCAAGGCGCGGACGATGTCTGTGTTGGAGCCTACCTGCGCCATTGGCTGAGTTGGGTGAAGGGTGGGTTGGGAAATGTACCGGAGTTGAACGCTGCTCGCCTCACCCTGCCCGAACCCACCACCCAACCCGACCACCCCAACGCCCAAAATAACCCCGCCGCCAATACTGCACCGGGTGGCCAGAACCTCCGTCCCAACGGCATTCATACCCGCATCATTCCGGAATGGAGTCCCGGTTTGTACCAGTAAAAAAAAGGGTGAGCATTGCTCACCCTTTCGATGTGATGGGATTGAGGAAGTCCAAGCCCATTAAGATTGACAAGATTTAGTCATTAACCCTTAAACCGTTGCGGCAGCAGGAACTTCAACCGTACCGCTGCCTTGACCATTGCTGTGGCCATTTTCCCGGCGGGGACAAATTACCCCAAAACCACCGTGATTGCGGCTATAGATCACATTGATTTCCCCGGTTTGCTCATTGCAAAACACAAAGAAATCATGATCCACCAATTGCAATTGGTGCAAAGCATCTTCAATGCTCATGGCCGGCATCGCAAAGTATTTCATCCGCACCACTTCAGCGGGCAACTCCGGAGCGCGATCGCCAATTAAATCATCCGTGAGGACTTGATCATCAAGGGGCACTGCGGTTTTCGGTTGGGCCTGAGCTTTCGCGAGGTGTTTTTCTTTATACTTCCGGAGTTGGCGGGTAATTTTATCCGCCACCAAATCAATACTGGCATAGAGATCCCCACTGCTTTCCTGGGCACGAATCACCGTCCCATTGGCATGAACCGTCACCTCTGCGGCGTGACTGTTATTAATGCGGGGATTACGCGCCACGGAGAGATGCACATCAATCGTGGTCGTAATGCCTTGGAAATGTTTAACAGCTTTCTCCAGCTTTTGGTGTACATAATCACGAATCGAATCCGTAACGGTAATGTTATTGCCCTGGATTAAAAGCTTCATATTGAACGACTCCATTGTGTAGGATGAAATTGCCTCCGTTTAAACCTGGGATGGATAGGGTCCAAGGGGCGAGGCAACGGGTGAATATTGGTGTTCCTTCAGAAGGCAACGGGTTTTTCTGCCTTGAACAGCGGGTTGAGGCTTTAACCGGTTGCGATCGCTGGGTCTAGGGCCACTACGGATGGAACAATGTCCATAGGGTTCACTGATGATGCGATGGTTTCAGATGCCCCTCGCTCACAGACCCGATGCAAGATCTCCTTAGCTGAACTGCTTTCTATATTCTCACCCTAGCACTTTGTATTCTAGAGAACGCAACCTCTTGATTTCTCTTTACCATCTGTTGCATCCTGTGATAGTTCTTGACAAGTTGCGAACATTGCCTACCCCTCGAAACTGCCAACTCTACAATCTGGGTTGCGTTCCCTACGGGACGGCCTGGGATTGGCAGCGATCGCTCCTCGAAGCCCGGTTAACCCACCCTGATCTTGAAGATTTGTTAATTTTGTTGGAGCATCCCCCGGTTTACACCCTCGGCACGGGCAGCAGTTTAGCTCACCTCAAATTTGATCCCCAAAGGAGCGAGTACCCACTCTACCGCACCGAACGGGGCGGCGAAGTCACCCACCACTGTCCAGGGCAACTGGTGGGCTACCCAATTCTCAACCTCCACCATTACCAGTGCGATCTCCATTGGTATCTCCGGCAATTGGAAGCGGTGCTGATCCAAACCTTGGCCCACTACGGTTTAGTCGGGGAGAGGATTCCGGGGTTAACAGGGGTGTGGGTGGAGGGGGTGAAAGTAGCCGCCATCGGCATTAAGGTGAAACGGTGGATCACAATGCATGGGTTTGCCCTCAATGTTTGCCCCGATTTGGCAGGGTTTGGGCAGATTGTCCCCTGTGGCATTGGCGATCGCCCTGTGGGATCCCTCGCCCAATTTGTACCCGGGATTGAAGTGGCAGAGGTGCGGGTTCAGGTCGCCCAAGCCTTTGGCCAAGTGTTCGGCTGTCAGATCCTGCCCCAAGCGGGAGCAATTCCCCCGGCTTAATCCGATCGCAAACCTTGGGCGATTTGGTAAATTTTGCCCCACTCCGCCATCACTTGGGACTTTTTGAGTTGGAGATCCTTGGCGATCGCCTCAATGGGTTCCGCCATTTTCAACTTGCCAATGATTTGCTGCTGCGTTGGGGTTAAGCCTTCCCACAGGGTTTCCCACTGATGGACGGTTAACCCTAAATTGTGTTCATGGAGGGAGGTCTGAAGCCAATTGGCCACCAGATCCGGCCGGCCCTTGAGGGCAAAAATTTTCACCGCGTGGTAAGTCACCTTTTCCCGAAGGCGATAAATCTGCTTCACCGGCAGATTGAGCATTTGGGAGATCGCCTCCTGGCTATGGCCCTGGAGATACAGGCGCAACCAATCCACCGCCAAAGGCTCCACCTCTTTTAGCAAATAGGCTTCAAATTCCAAGAGCACCGTTTCCCGCAACGTTTGCTCCTCCGCCCCCACCTCCGCCATTTGATAGGCAGTGGCCGCCTCCGTGTCAAACAGGCTCAAGGAAGATTCCCCATCATCGAGGCTAATTTCCTCCGAGATCATTTTAATGCGCTCACTTTGAGGCACTTGGGTCATCCCCCCCCGCTGCGATCGCCGTAAATAATTGACAAAGCGATAGACCAAAAGGGGCTGATTGCGAATCGGCCGCAGGCAATATTCCTCAATACTGGCCAGCAGGAGCGCATTGCGTAATGTCGGCTCCGGCGTACATTGGGCCACCCAATCAATGGCGGTTTGGATATAGCGATCGCTCTGGAGCATCTCCTGGATCACCTCCTGGAGCACATCCGCCACCGCCCGATGGCGATCGCGACTCATCGCCACCCAAGTGCGAATCTTATGGCGTACCACCATCAAAGACCCCAAGCGTTGAATCAGGTTTTGGTAAGCCCGCCCCGGACTTTGCTCCAAATAGCGTTGGCTGAGAATCCGGTAGCGATATTCCATCGACTGTTCCGTAATCCGTCGGAACTTTTCATCCAGTTGGTCAAACTCCTCAACCTTCGGCCCCATCAGCCATTGAGTCAAGCTTTCCCGTTGAGCTAAACGCAAATGGGGGTAATCTGCCGTTAGACGCTGTTCCCAAGTTTGCTGTAACTGCTGCGCCCATGGACAGATCGAAATATTTTGCCCACGCCCCAAATCATTCATACTCATACCCATCACTTGGCCACCTATAAGATGTTAGAACAGCATCACGGTTTCGGTCAGGCCTAAGGGGGCGGTAAATCCCATCCCCACCCTGTAACCCACGTCTCCCATGCAATCCATCATCCCACCTGGGCCATTTTTTATGTCTGTTCGCCAATTTTCAGTGCTCTGGGCAGAATTCTGCCCCACGGAGATCCCAGACCCCGGTTGAGGTCTCCGGAAGACTTTAGATTTTAACCGGTTAGCCTTGACAGTTTCAGTAATAATAATTAACATCTAGCCCAAGTGAGTTCTACCCCTAACCTCGTCTTAACCCCTTCTTGATCCTCAGGCGAAATTTCGACTATGATCGCGGAGGTGTTAAACGCCAAGGCAGTGCAGGGTCGCTTGCGACCCCAACTCTCAAGCAAGTCAAGTTCGTTGTGTTCCTTTGGTTAAGTGTGAGGAAAGTTAATGTCTAAGAAAGTAATCAAAGCCCTGTTTGTCGCTCCAGCCGCCCTTGGTGCCGCTGTGCTCGCAACCGGCGAAGCCCAAGCCCAATATTTCAGTGATGCCACCTCCGCTAACGATCTGCTCCAGCAGATTGAGAGCTACAGCGCAGAAGGCAACACCACCGTGGGCCAATTTACCGGCGCATCTCAATTCAGCGATGTTTCCCCCAGTGACTGGGCCTTCCAAGCCTTAGATGATTTAGTCCGTCGCTACGACTGCCTCAAGGGCTACCCCAACGGCACGTTCCGAGGCAACCGCGCCCTCTCCCGCTACGAATTTGCTGCCGGTTTGAACGCCTGCTTGCAACAGATCGAGCGGTTGATCGCTGAAACCACCGCCGACTTCGCCACGAAGGAAGATCTGGAAACCATGAGCCGCCTCATGCAGGAATTTGAAGCGGAACTGGCGATGCTCGGAACCCGTGTGGATAACCTGGAATCCCGCGTTTCCTTCCTGGAAGATAACCAATTCTCCACCACCACCAAATTGGCTGGGGAAGCCGTTTGGACTCTCGGCGCACCCTGGGGTCGGACTCCTGACGTTCCGGCTAACGAAAATCTCACCTTTGACTACCGCGCTCGCCTCGGCTTCAACACCAGCTTCACCGGTGAAGATTTGCTCTTGACCCGCCTCAATGTTGGCAACGGCACCAACTTTGGTGCCGCTAACCTCGGAACCGGTGCTGGGTCTTTGAACTTCTACAGCGATACCGAAAACACCGTGGTACTGGATAAGCTGTGGTATCAATTCCCCCTCAATGATCGTGTTCGTCTCCACGTCGGTGCTCAAGGCATGGCCATTGATGACATCCTTGATGCGGCGAGCACCGCCCCCTACTCCTACGACGATGTGCCCCTGGGTAATGCCTACAACACGGCGTTTTACGACACTCAGGGTGCAGGCCGGGCAGCGGTCGGGGCCAACATCCGGCTGAGCGATAATTTAGGGATTGACCTCGGCTACTTTGCTGGGCAAGCTGAAGATCCGTCTCGCGGCATCTTCGGCGGTGCCTTTGCCCTGCCGGTGCAGTTAAATGCCTCCTTTGATAAGCTCAACCTGGCTTTGGGCTATTCCCGCACCTTCTCCCCTGGTCGTGATGCTGCCGGTCAGCCTCTGCCTGCTCTCAACAGCCCTGGCACCATTTTAGCCGCTACACCTTTTGGTGGCTTGGCGACCTCCGGCAACCACTACCACTTGGCGCTGTCCTACGACCTCAGCCCCAAATTCAACATCAGCGGCTTCGCGGGCTACACCGTGGGGATTGCTGAATCCGGTGGCTTGGCTCCCGATGGCGTTAACTTCATCTCCCGGGGTTCCAAAGCCAATATCTGGAACTGGGCGTTGAATCTCTCCTTCCCGGAAATCTTCCGAGATGCTGATGTGCTCCGCATTGGCTTCGGTCAAGTGCCCTCTGCTGCTCGTGTTCAAGGGCCTGCCCCTGAAGACCCCACAACGGCATTGTTGGGTAATATTGAATATCGCTTCCATATTAACGACAACATCGAATTGGCTCCGGCGTTCTTCATGTCTTGGAATCCCACGGGTACCGCTGGCAACAACCTCTATGGTGCTGCACTGCGTACCATCTTCCGGTTCTAGATTCTGGGTTAACAGGATTTTAATCTGAATCAAAAAAAAGGAGGGTTTAAACCCTCCTTTTTTTGTTGCCGTGGGGGATTAAAACCTCAAAGCCCTAAGCTGCGGCGGGTGGCGGGGCCGACGATGCCGTCGGCGGCCAAGCCCTGGCTCTGTTGGTATTCTTTGACGGCGCGATCAGTGTCGGGGCCAAATACGCCATCTGTGCCAACGCGAATACCTTTTTGCCGTAATGCGGCTTGGAGGGCGCGGACTTCGTTGCCCCGTTGGGGGGGGTTGGTGAGTTTGAGGAGGGCGGTATCTAGGCTGGTGGGGGCAGTGGTGGCGGTGGCTTCTAGAGCTTCACCATCAACGCCAAGGGCGGAACGGGTGGCAGCACCCACAACACCATCGGCGGTTAACCCCTGTTGGGCTTGCCATTGCTTCACCAACTCCGCTGTACCGGGGCCAAATACGCCATCCGCTTCGACGGTAAAACCCGCCCGATTGAGGGCCAGTTGCACTTGGCGGATGTCTTCGCCTCGGAGGTAGGGGGTTTGGAGTTTGAGGAGGCGATCGGGGGCGATTTCAGCGGAGATGCAAAGGGAGGGACTGAGGGCGGCTTCATCGGCCCGTAACCCCCGCACAAAGAAGGGGAGTTTGAGATCCCAATTGCCTTCGGCAATCAGTTGATTGAAGGTGTCCATCCGGTAGACGGTGCGCCGCAGCAGTTCGATGCTGTGGTTGGCGAGCCAGTTGCGACGGGTGGCAACGTATTGGGCAACCCATTTTTGTTCGCCGATCGCACTGAGTTGGCCGTGGTTTTGGATGGTGCGATCGCGGATCATGTGCCAAGAACCATGGATGCGGCCATCGTAGACCACCGCCATCCCCAGGGCGGTTTTGATCCCGATATAGTTGGCACTGGTGATCGTGGGTTCCCAGTAAACCCGATTAAAAAACTCATCTTGGGTGGTTCGCATCACCGGGTCGTTGCCCGCCTCTTGGAGGATACCCCGCAGGGTACGATCGCGGTTGAGGCTTTGATCCTGGGCATCAAACCGGCCCAGGTAGGGCCGTAACTCGTTGGCGTAGATCGCCCCCGGTGCTTTGACATAGGCGTGAATCAGGAGGGCAAGGTTGCCACTATTGAGGGTGGTTTGCGATCGCCCATAGGTTAATCCCCCGGGATCCGTGGGCAAAAAGGTGACGTTGCCATAGTCCCCCTGAAGCGTTCCCGTTTCAAAGGCATTGACAATCGCTTTGGCCGCCTGTTTTTGAAGAGAAGTCAGCATAATATTTCCAACAGTGATGATCAAAATCCTGTTGTTAGCTTAAGAGCGGATTTCCCAGCAAACTCCAAACAGCAATATTTTTTAAAGCAATCCCCCCAATGGGGGGCGATTAGCCCTCAGAGGGAGATGGGGGTTGCTCTGGCTCGGCGATCGCCTTTTCCCCCTCAGGGGTCGGGGATTCTGGAGCGGCACTGGTCTTGGCTTCCAACTGTGCATTCATCTTGACGGATTCTTCGATTTTCTCCGCTTCCCGCTTTAACTCATTCTGGAAATCATTACTCGCATCCTGGAAGCTGCGGATCGCCTTGCCGACACTGCGGCCAATTTCTGGCAATTTTTTCGGGCCAAAAATCAACAACCCGACGACTAAAATCAAAACGATTTCCGGTAAACCGACACCAAAAATATTCATAGGCTCCTAGAGAATAAAATCAACAAAAAAACCCGGATAGACCGGGAATTTGAATAACTGGACAAAAGCCCTCGACTTAGTTGGTCAAATCTCGCCAATCGACAGAGAAATCATTGAGCAACAGGTCAGCGTTGTAAATTTGCAGAATAATCAGCAGGAAGACGAGAAATAGAGCCATGAAGACTCCCATGACTGCGGTCGTTCCCCAACCGGGGGAAACTTTACCATATTCGGAGTTCAGGGGCTTGAGTCGATCGCCCAACCAAGTGCGTTGTGACATAGAGGAATCTCAAGTGAGCGTTTATTAAGGTTCCATCATATCATAGAGGTATCGCTATCATAATTTCAGAATAGATCATGGAATCCGAAACAGTTTTTATCATTGGTATTGCTACCCTGGTGATTGCCGCCACCGCCTACTCCATCTATATCTCCTTTGGGGCCCCCTCGGCGGAACTCAGCGATCCCTTTGAAGACCACGAAGATTAATTCTCTCTATGGCTGTTCCCCCTGACCTTGCCCGCCGGGCTGACCAACTCCGTCAACAACTGCAAAAGGCGGGCTATGCCTACTATGTCCTGGCTGATCCCATTTTGCCCGATGGGGTCTACGATCGCCTCTACCGGGAATTACAGAATCTTGAAACCGCCCATCCGGAACTGATTCGCCCCGATAGTCCGACCCAACGGGTGGGCGATCGCCCCGCCTCCCCATTCCAATCCCATCGCCACGCCATCCCCCTCTATAGCCTCGAAAATGCCTTTGATCAGGGGGAGTTGCAGCAATGGCAGGAGCGTTGGCAACGGCAGGGGCAAAAGCTCCTGGAGGAACTGCCTGACTTTGACTATGTGTGTGAGTTGAAAATTGACGGCTCCGCCTTGGCGTTGACCTATGAAAATGGCCTATTGACGCGGGGGGTGACGCGGGGAGATGGCACAACTGGGGAGGATATTACCCAAAATATCCGCACCATTCGCACGATTCCGCTCCGGTTAGCGGTGGCCAATCCGCCGCCCTTGGTGGAGGTGCGGGGGGAGGCGTTTTTGCCCTTGGCGCAATTTGAGCGGATCAATCAGGAGCGGGCTGAAGGGGGTGAACCCTTGTTTGCCAATCCCCGCAATGCTGCCGCTGGCACGTTACGGCAATTGGATCCCCAAGTTGTGGATCGCCGCCGTTTAGAATTTTTTCCCTATGCGCTCCATCTTCCCGGTCGTGAACCCCTTCCCAGCCAATGGGAAAGCCTCAAACTCTTGCAAGCCCTCGGCTTTCGGATTAATCCCCACTGTCACCGCTGCGGAGATCTGGCAGCGGTGTGGGCCTATTTTGAAGCCTGGCGGCAAAAACGCCACAGCCTGCCCTACATGACCGATGGCGTCGTGGTCAAACTCAACTCCATCCCGTTACAAACCCAATTGGGGTTTACGCAGAAATTCCCTCGCTGGGCGATCGCCCTTAAATATCCTGCTGAGGAGGTGAGCACACAGGTTAAAGCCATTACCGTCAATGTGGGGCGCACCGGAGCCGTCACCCCCATGGCAATTATGGAGCCGGTGGCGGTGGCCGGCACAACGGTACAGCGGGCCACACTCCACAATGCCGATCGCATTGCCGAATTAGATATTCGCGTCGGGGATACGGTGGTGATCCGTAAGGCGGGGGAAATTATCCCGGAGGTGGTGCAGGTGTTGCCGGCCCTGCGGCCACCGGAGGCGGTTCCCTTTGTGATGCCCAGCCATTGCCCGGAATGTAGCTCACCCCTATGGCGCCCCCAAACTGAAGCTGTGACCCGCTGTGTGAATCCCCAATGCCCGGCGATTTTACGAGGGGCCATTGAACATTGGGCCAGCCGCGATGCCTTAGATATTCAGGGGTTAGGGGAAAAATGGGTGGCGCAGTTGGTGGCGGCGGGGTTTGTCCAGTCTCTGGATCAGCTTTATAGCTTGAGCGTGGCACAATTACTCACCCTAGAGCGGATGGGGCAGAAATTGGCACAAAATTTGGTGGAGGCGATCGCCACCTCTAAAACCCAACCCTATGCCCGCGTCCTCTACGGTTTAGGGATTCGCCATGTGGGCAAAGTGAACGCCGAACTCCTCACCCAAGTCTTCCCCACGGTCAAGCAACTGGCCGCCGCCCGCGTCACGGATCTTGAAGGGGTGCATGGCATTGGCGGGGAAATTGCCCAAGCCGTTTACGACTGGTTTCAAGATCCCGACCATCAGGCCTTAATTACAAATTTACAAACCTTGGGGCTGTGTTTTACCCAAACCGAGGGGAAATCCCCCGAGCAAGCAGCCACCAATCTAGTTACCCCCATCGCCAGCCAAAGATTCGTAATCACCGGCACACTCCCCACCCTAAGCCGTAAAGAAGCCCAGGCCCTGATTGAACAAGCCGGGGGCAAAGTAGTGAGTACTGTTAGCTCCAAAATAAATTACCTAGTTGTTGGCGCCGATCCAGGGTCAAAACTGGCCAAAGCTCAACAACTAGGTATTCCACAGTTAACAGAGG
>RECT01000373.1 GCA_007693875.1 Spirulina sp. DLM2.Bin59 | reverse complement strand
GTTACGATCGCCTTGGCCCTGGGGAATGTCAGACGGGAACCTACTATCTAGTTTCCGAACCGATAGCTTTAGATGGGCAAACTTTCCCCTCCTTCAGCTCCTCAGCCCGTCTCCTAGCCGCCAACGGCTACGCGGGCAGGCTGCTCAATCCCGATGGGCCCGAACCGCTGTTTTTTAGCTTTTATTGGGCCGATGGGGCAGGGCATTTTGCCAATGGATTGGCAGAGCCGCAGCGCTGCCGGTTTCGCCCCGATGGTTCTCTGGTGGTGGATTAATCAGCCGGACTGCCGCCAACCTAGGGGGAAAGATGCCATTGAAGCAGCGTTGACATTGAAAAACACGAAAAAAACTCGGGAGCTTGGTAGCCCCGTTGCTTTAGAGCGGCGAGAGTCAAATCCCGTAGGGGCGTTGGCGTAAGCCTGCCGGAGGCACAAAAATCTTTTGCCCTCTCCCTGCGCAAGCTTTCGGCTAACTCCAACTCCCATAGGGGTGATCGACTAAATAGGCGTTGAAATAACGGCGATCGCCCGATACCTCCATCCCCACCCAATCCGGCAACACCACCGCTTGATCTGTCGTGGTCAGTTCCACTTCTGCGAGGATTAACCCGGCGTTTTCCCCTAAAAATTCATCCACCTCCCAGAGCAAATCTTGATGGGGGATTTTGTAGCGAATTTTGTCGATCAGGGGGCGATCGCAGAGTTGGGAGAGCATTTCCTCCGCATCCCCCATGGGGATCTCATACTCATATTCCAAGCGGGCAATACCATGGCTGGCTCCTTTGATGGTCAGGTAGGCCCTGATGCCCGCAACGCGGACGCGGACGGTGCGCTCGCCCCGACTCAAATAGCCCTGGCAATACCGTTCCCCCTTGGCTCCCACCCGCCAAGCCTCTCCCTGGACTAAAAACTTCCGTTCAATTTCTGTCGCCATCGCTCAACGCTTCCTCCAACAACAATTTCAGCATCCGATACAATAGAAGCCCAGAGGCAACCCCGGAGGCCAAGATGGTACAGACCTTTGCACCCCCAGATTCTGAGACCCTGTTACTCAATCTACCAGCAGAAATCAAACTCGAAGTCACCCCCGATCAATTCGCCATCTTGGCCGCCCACAATCGAGACCTACGCCTAGAACGCACCGCTCAAGGAGAATTGATCGTGAATCCCCCCACCGGCTGGCAAAGTGGAAAACGTAACACCGACATTTTGGGAGAGCTATACATTTGGTGGCGACAGGTAGGAGAACCAGGCACAGTTTTTGAGTCTTCTACCGGATTCACCCTGCCCAATGGCGCGATCCGTTCCCCTGATGCCTCTTGGGTCAGTCCAGAACGCTGGGCCGCCTTGACTCCAGCGCAAAAAGGGACGTTTGCCGAAATTTGCCCCGATTTTGTGGTGGAGTTGCGATCGCAGTACGATACCTTGCCCCCCTTGCAGGCCAAAATGGCGGAATATCTCGAAAATGGGGCAGAACTGGGTTGGCTCATCGATCCGCAAAATCGCAGCGTTGAAATCTATCGCGTCGGCTTACCCGTAGAAGTTTTAGCGAATCCTACGGAGCTAACAGGCGATCGCCTGTTGCCCGGTTTTCGATTAGATTTGCAACGAATTTGGGGAGAGAGCAGAGAGCAGGAAGTAGGGAGTAGAGAGTAGGAAGAAAAAATTCCATTCTCGCTTCTCACTTCCCACTTCTCACTTCTCACTTCCCCCTACCCATGCCCCAAACCCTTTGGATTGCCCGCCATGGCAACCGCATTGATTTTGTAAACCCTGATTGGTTCAACACCGCCCCCCGCCGCTATGATCCCCACCTTTCCCCCGATGGGGAAGTGCAGGCTCAGGAACTGGCCCAGCGGCTTGCCGGGGAGAACATCGATCGCATCCTCGTTTCCCCCTTCTTCCGTGCGCTCCAAACCGCCCAACCCATCGCCCAACACCACAATCTCCCCCTCCACATCGAACCGGGGTTAAGTGAATGGTTGAATGGGGAATGGATGGATGCAATGCCAGAAACTCGCAGCCTTGAGGAACTGATCCCCCAATTTCCCGAAATTGATCGCAACTATACCCCCGTCCTCCTCCCCACCTTCCCCGAAACCCAGGCGCAACTCTTAGAGCGGGCCGGGGAAGCAGCGCGGCGCTTAGTGGCCCGTTTTCCCAATGAGAATCTGCTGTTTGTGGGCCATGGGGCTTCGGTGGTGGGGGCCGCTTGGGGCCTGTTGGCGGATCGCCCCAAAATCCATGCCTCCCTCTGTTGTTTGGTAGAATTGCACCAAACCCCGACGGGCTGGCAACTGCAACGGGATGGCAGCGATACGAGCTACCTCACCCACCCCCAAACCCAAGTCCGTTTACATTAAATCTGATTTTGCCCAATGGGTAGCAGTGGATTTAAAATAGGGGATCGTCACACCCGCCCGTCCCTACTATGAACAGTGCCTTTTTACAGCGTCTCCAGAGTCCCGAACGCCCCGTTTTAGTCTTCGATGGGGCCATGGGGACAAACCTCCAGGTGCAAAACCTCACCGCTGCGGATTTTGGCGGGCCGGCATATGAGGGCTGTAATGAGTATCTGGTTTACACCAAGCCGGAAGCCGTCGCTACCGTCCATCGGGGCTTCCTTGCTGCGGGGGCCGATGTGATTGAAACCGATACCTTTGGGGGGACTGCGGTGGTGTTGGCGGAATATGATTTAGGCGATCGCGCCTATGAACTGAATAAAACCGCCGCTGAACTGGCCAAGGCCGTCGCCGCTGAATTTTCCACCCCCGAAAAACCCCGGTTTGTGGCTGGCTCCATGGGGCCGGGGACGAAGCTCCCCACCCTGGGCCATATTGATTTTGATACGCTGCGGGATGCCTATATTGAGCAGGCAGCCGCCCTCTATGATGGGGGGGTGGATTTGTTCTTGGTGGAAACCTGTCAGGATGTCTTGCAGATTAAGGCGGCTTTGAATGCCATTGAGGATGTCTTTCAAGAGAAGGGCGATCGCCTTCCCCTGATGGTTTCCATCACGATGGAGCAAATGGGAACGATGTTGGTGGGGACAGAAATTGCGGCGGCCCTGACGATTTTAGAACCCTATGCCATTGATATTTTGGGGCTAAACTGTGCCACTGGCCCCGATTTAATGAAGCCCCATATTAAATATTTAGCAGAAAATTCCCCCTTTATTGTTTCCTGTATTCCCAACGCCGGTTTACCGGAAAATGTCGGCGGTCATGCCCATTACAAGCTCACGCCGATGGAATTGCGGATGTCGTTAATGCATTTCATTGAAGATTTAGGGGTGCAAATTATTGGCGGTTGTTGTGGTACAAGGCCGGAACATATCCAAGCTTTGGCAGAAATTGCCCAAACCCTCACCCCCAAACCCCGCCAATACCACCACGAACCCGCCGCCGCTTCCATCTACAGCCCCCAACCCTACATTCAAGATAATTCCTTTTTAATTATTGGCGAACGGCTCAACGCCAGCGGCTCGAAAAAATGCCGGGATTTGCTCAATAGTGAGGATTGGGATGGTTTAATTTCGTTGGCCAAAGCCCAGGTTAAAGAAGGGGCGCATATTCTTGATGTTAACGTCGATTATGTGGGCCGGGATGGCGTGAAAGATATGCACGAACTAGCCAGCCGGTTGGTGAATAATGTCACGTTGCCCTTGATGCTGGATTCCACGGAATGGGAAAAAATGGAAGCCGGTTTAAAGGTGGCTGGCGGCAAATGTATGCTCAATTCCACCAACTACGAAGATGGCGAACCCCGGTTTTATCAGGTGTTGGATTTGGCGAAACGGTACGGGGCGGCGGTGGTGGTGGGAACCATTGATGAGGAGGGCATGGCTCGGACGGCGGCGCAAAAGTTTGCCATTGCCAAGCGGGCCTATGAGGCGGCGATCGCCTACGGAATTCCCCCCCATGAAATCTTTTTCGATCCCCTCGCGCTGCCCATTTCCACGGGGATTGAGGAGGATCGCGAAAATGGTAAAGCAACGGTGGAGGCCATCCGCCAAATTCGCGATGAACTCCCCCATTGCCACATTATCCTCGGGGTTTCTAATATTTCCTTTGGCTTAAATGCCGCAGCCCGTCAGGTTTTAAATTCCGTATTTTTACATGAAACGATGGTGGCGGGGTTAGATAGTGCGATCGTCAGTGCCAGTAAAATCCTGCCGTTATCTAAAATTGATCCCGATCATCAAAAAATTTGCCAAGATCTGATCTACGATCGCCGCGAATTCCAAGGGGATGCCTGTACCTATGATCCCTTAGGAAAACTCACGGATCTCTTCGCAGGCAAAAAAGCCAAGAAAAGCGAGGCGGTGGATAAAAATCTGCCCATTGATCAACGGCTCAAGCAGCATATTATCGATGGGGAGCGCATCGGTTTAGAGGAGGCTCTAGAGGAAGCCCGTCAGGATTATGATCCCTTGCATATTATCAACACCTTTTTACTCGATGGCATGAAGGTGGTGGGGGAACTGTTCGGATCGGGACAGATGCAATTGCCCTTTGTATTGCAATCCGCCCAAACCATGAAGGCGGCGGTGGCCTATTTGGAACCCTTCATGGAGAAAAAGGCGGGAGATACAGGCAAAGGGACGTTTTTAATTGCCACGGTGAAGGGGGACGTTCACGATATTGGTAAAAATTTGGTGGATATTATTCTCTCGAATAATGGCTATCGGGTGATTAATTTGGGGATTAAGCAGCCGGTGGAAAATATTATTCAAGCCTATGAGGAGTATCAGGCGGATTGTATTGCCATGAGTGGCCTGCTGGTGAAATCGACGGCGTTCATGAAGGAAAATCTAGCGATTTTCAATGAAAAAGGCATTACTGTGCCGGTGATTTTAGGGGGGGCGGCCTTAACCCCCAAGTTTGTCTATGGGGATTGTCAGGCCACCTATAACGGCCAGGTGATCTATGGCAAGGATGCCTTTTCTGACCTCCATTTTATGGATAAATTAATGCCCGCTAAGGCGGCGGGGGCTTGGGATAATCACGCCGGTTTTCAAGGGGAGTTTGCCCAGGAAAATCAACATCGGGCTATTCCTTCTGAGGAAGCTCCAACCCCCAACAAAAACAAGGAACCTGAAGTCATCGATACCCGCCGATCCGAAGCGGTGGCGGTGGATATTCCCCGCCCTCAACCGCCTTTTTGGGGGACGCAGATTCTCACCGCTCAGGAGATTTCTTTAGAGGCATTATTTTGGTATTTGGATTTACAAGCCCTCTTTGCGGGTCAATGGCAGTTCCGCAAACCCCAAGGGCAATCCCGCGAAGAATATGATCAGTTTTTGGCGGCTAAAGTGGAGCCATTGTTAACGGAATGGCAGCGGCGGGTGGTGGTGGAAAAACTGCTGGAGCCGACGGTGGTTTATGGTTATTTCCCCTGTCAAGCGGAGGGGAATACGCTGTTGATTTATGACCCCCAAGAGCCGGAAGCACGGCGAGAGGTGGCGCGATTTACGTTCCCTCGGCAGCGATCGGGGCGGCGGCTTTGTATTGCGGACTTTTTTGCACCGGTAGATTCGGGGGCGATCGATGTGTTTCCCATGCAGGCGGTGACGATGGGGGAGGTGGCGACGGACTACGCCCAGCAGTTATTTAAGGCGGATGATTACGCCAATTACCTCTATTTCCATGGCATGGCGGTGCAGATGGCGGAGGCGTTGGCGGAATGGACCCACGCCCGGATTCGGCGAGAGTTGGGTTTTGGGGCGCAGGAGCCGGACAATATTCGGGAGGTGTTGCAACAGCATTATCCCGGCTCTCGTTATAGTTTCGGTTATCCGGCTTGTCCGAATATGCAGGATCAGGTGACGCAGTTGGCACTGTTGGGGTGCGATCGCATTGGTCTAACGATGGATGAGAGTGAGCAACTTTATCCGGAGCAGTCTACGACGGCGATTATCACCTATCATCCAGCGGCAAATTATTTCAGCGCCTAATCTCTCAGCGAAATTACGGTCAATTTGGAGATTGTCACCCCTAGCCCCCAATCGTGATTTTTGCCGCCTATACTCAAGGTGGTGTGAGAGAAATAGGATAAACCAGTGGGGTGTGAGGTCGTAACACGGTCAGACCAAGCTCCCACTGGTTTTGACGACACCGATTGAGTGACGCAAGAGCATCTCACCAGAAAGGGGTGCTCTTGATTTCTTTTTGACGAGCAGAATTTGAGAAAGGTTGCGCCTGGGTGTGAACATCAGTCAATATGCTGAGAAATCTTCCGGGAGGGCGAAAACCTTTTCGGGAGGGCGAAAAATTTTTCGCCCCTACACCCACATTCCGCAGGTTGCTAAATTGGTTTCTTCTCCCCGTTGCCAGAAACCGGGTTGATGATCGCCCCTCATGTTTGGCCCACATTTTTCTAAAAACCCGGTTTCTTCCACCCCAATCACGCTACCCATAGGGATTGGGCGAAACGGATCGAATAAAGGAGGAGCATTAGACCGGAGAAACTGACAACGAAACGGGCCAGTTTCGGGTGATGGTGGAGCCAGATGCCAATAGCGATCGCCACCGTCACAATCCCATAGCTGTAGCGTTCTAACGATGCCGTGCGGCCAGAACTGAGGATGCCGATAAAACTGAAAATGCCGTAAACAAGGGCGATCGCCGGAATCTCCCGCCGATACCGCCACAACAACACCATACTGCCTAAAATCATGCAGATATTGAGCAGCGAATCGCCCGCCATCAGCCAGGCAATAACGAACAACGCCCCCCCAACATAAACCCGCCCCCGAAAAGGCGATCGCCCCACCCAAATCGCCAAACCCATTAACACCAACACCGCCAACGGATAAAGGGGATCTTGAAACCCTGATTCCCCCATATTTGCCGGGCCGAGAAACACCTCACCCAACATAATTAGCCACCCCTGGCCATAGAAATGATCCGGCACATTCCAAGCTTTTTGTACCTTCAAAAAAGCCAACGGCTCGCCAAACTCAAACCAACAAAACAGGCTGTATAGGGCCGCACCAACGCCCGTAGAAAGGGCTGCTAAATAGGCCCCGATACCGCGCCGTTCCCGCCAAGCAATGATTAAAAGGGCAGGGACAATGGCAAGGCCGGGGAGGCGGGTGGCGGTGGTGCAGGCTCCCCAGAGGGCGGCTTGCCAGTGGTGGCCACGGTCGAAGGCAGCTAGAGCGGCGATACTGAAGACAAGGAAGAGGGCTTCAGTATAGATCACGGTGCTGAAAAGGGAAAAGGGACACCAGGCCAGGGCGATCGCCCCCCACCTGGCCACTTCTTCCCCTTGGCGTTCTCGCAACCACTGGTAGAGCAGAATTAAACTGATTAAAAATGCGCTATTTGTGATCAAAACCCCGGCAACCTCGAAGGGTAAACCCAGGGCCATCCCGCCCCGAATCAGCAGCGGCAACATGGGAAAAAAGGCGACGTTATGCCCTTGGCCATCGGCAACATAGCTATAGCCGGTGGTGGCGATATTTTCGTAAAAGAAGCCATCCCAACCGGCAAAGGCTGACCAATGGAAGAGGGCCTGTTCACCGCCAGGGGGGGCAGGGAGGAGGGGCGCAATTCCTAATAGGCCGAGTAAAACCCACAGCCGACTAAGGGCCCAGAGGGTAATGGGAAAGGTGTATGGGTTCTTGAAGGACAACATAGGGCGGGGACGGGAAAGGCGCAATCATTATACGGTCAATTCCTGATGCTAGGAACCGGGTTGCTCGCATCTCCTTGTTTTTCCACCACAACCTCAGAAAAACCCGGTTTCTCAATTTTGGGATTCCTGGGACAAAAATTGCTCCTCTAGGGCGGCTTGAAGAGCGATCGCCACCGCCCAATTGCCCTCCGCCGTGAGATGCACCGAATCGCGGTAAAAACTTGCCACCGTCGAAGGGGGGATCTCCTGCCAAAGCTGATGGAGATCCACCACCGGAATATTTTCTGCTGCTAAAAATGCAAAAAACTCTTCATAGTAGAGAGGTTCCAAAGGTTTAGGGATCACCTCCACAC
The DNA here is from genome assembly GCA_007693875.1 of Spirulina sp. DLM2.Bin59. Lineage (GTDB taxonomy): Bacteria > Cyanobacteriota > Cyanobacteriia > Cyanobacteriales > Spirulinaceae > Spirulina. The sequence continues at coordinate 1,691 of RECT01000373.1, read as the reverse complement.
GATAGGGAACAAATAACACCCAAACCGGTAAATTCTGCTGACGACTCCACTCAACGATCGCCCTTAATGTTGTGCGATTTTTCTGCCATTGGGCATCGATATCCTGGGGGGCGGGAATTTCTGCCGGGAGGGGCCAGCCCCAACGTCTCGCCATGGGGGGGTAAAGATACCGCTGCCACACCTCTTGCAGGGCTAAGAGGGGCCGCCGGTCGGGATAGTTAAAATCCACACCAACGCGATCGCCTCTACTCGTGGGTTGAATTAAATCATGGGTGCCAATTTGCAAAATTAACAAATCACTGTCGAACGTCCCAAAACTTTGGAGATAGCCCCACTGATTGCCAATGCCCCAAGATCCCGCTGAAGCATTTAACACCTTGGCATTGATGCCCGTTGCCTTTAAACGGGTTTGTAAGGCCTCTGTGATGATATCCGCCTGATCCGTCAGCGTACCGCCATTGAGCACAGAATCCCCAATCATCAAAATGCGCAGTTGATCCGCCGGTTTCGGCATGACCACCGGGCCAGATCGTTGGGAATAGGCATTGTAAATCATCTCATTGCCAAACCGCATGACCCGTTGATGGGGCTGAAAACGATAACCGGTGGCTTCATCTGCCATGCTTAACACGGGATTGCCTAAGCCAAAACCCCAGCGCAATCCCAGTTCAATCAGCAGTACGCCACTCAACGCTCCGCCACAAATCCATCGCCATTGTCGTTTCATCCTTGGGTTTTTTCCACTGTACGCCCGGTTAAAATCCAGAGTACGCCCCGCCCCCCATCCCGGACAATGGCCCACCAGGGTTCGGGGGGGGTTTGGGTGGGGACGGCAATGGGGGTAATCGTAATGCCATAGCGTCCAAAAATGAGATGGGCCAAGACCTGGGCCCGGCCCATGTGGAAATCGGAGGTGATCAGATAAATATGGCGAAGATTGCGAGATCTGAGGGTTTCTAGCATGGTGGTGAAGTTTGTCACCGTATCCACTGCTTGGCGATCATAGTAAACACGGGAGAGATCTACCCCCACCTGGGTGAAGTAGCTGCGGGATTGCTCCTCTGGCATCCCGCTGGAGATAAACACGGTGAGATCCGGGTGGGCTTGGGCAAAATAGGCGGCGAAATATTCCCGATCAAAATCTCCCCCCAGGACGAGGATGGCCTCCGGTTGCGGGGCAAGTTGGCGACTCTGGCGGAGTCGTTCCCAGATGATCAGGTTGGCTACGATTAGGACAACGCAGCCAGTGAGGAGGGCTTTAATTCCCAGCGATCGCCATCTCTGCATCCTATTTGGCTCCCAAGATCACCCCTATCCTACAAAATTTTCCCTCAACGTCGCTGCCATGCCACGGCGTAATAACTGACTGAGGGGGCGATCGCCTCCGGTAGGGGTAAAAAGCGAGTACCCGCTGATATGGGGGTCATGGTCATCTCTGCTAAGGGCAACCCATGGGTTGCCGCTGCTAAATCGGTGGCTGTCACCACCAGCAGCCCCAACCATTGCAGCCATTCTTGCAATTCCGGGGCTAGTTCCTCCGGGGTTAACCCTAACCCCAGGTAAATCCGCCCCCCACTGATCACCCCATCGCAGAGTTTCGCCAGCAGGAGCCGCAGGGTTTGGGGATCGCGCAAACTGGTGAGGGCTAAATCAAGGGCGATCGCTCCTTCAAAGCTGGCGGGACTGAGCCG
>RECT01000314.1 GCA_007693875.1 Spirulina sp. DLM2.Bin59 | reverse complement strand
ACCATTTATTGAGTAACCGGCGGCATGTCATCATTGGAAGCATCCTCACAATCTGCCCCAACAATATTGCCATCGGGCATCACGGTTCTACAGAGAATCGCATTGCTAAAATCTGCCCCACTCAGTAAAGCATTGCGGAAATTGGCATCGGTTAAATCAGTATCGGTGAGATTCGCCCCCCGTAGATCGGTGTGGTCAAATTTCGCGGCGGTGAAGTTCGCCCCTTGAAAATCTGTGTTTTGCAGATTCGCCCAGGTGAAATCAACCCCGGCAAAAATCGCCCCCTGGGCATGGCCTTCGGTCATCGTGGCCCGGTTGAGGTCAGCGGCGGTGAGGTCGGCATTGATTAAATCTGTCCGTTGCAGTTGGCTATGGCTCAAGTCTGTGCCTTGGAGTTGAGCCGCAAAAAGCGTGGCATTGTCGAGAATCGCCCGCTGGAGGGAGCTGCCGGTGAGGTGGGTGGAGCGCAGATGGGCGGCGGTGAGGTTGGCCCCGTTGAGGCTGGAGCCGCGTAGATTGGCAAAACTGAGGTTGGCAAAACTGAGATTCGCCCCATTGAGGACGCTAGTGCGCAGGGAAACCCGCTCCAGGGGACGGCGGCTGAGGTTGGCGGTGGTGAGATTACAGCGATCGCACCGTCGGGTTGTCAGCAATTCCTGAATATTGGTATCCAATTCGCGAATTAACGCCGGATTTTGCACCGTTGCCCCCAGGGGCAAGCTGATCCCCACCGTTAACCCCGTGATCATCCCAATCCAGCCCCCTTTCACCATCTCCCCTTGCCCTCCATTAACGCCATTGTTTCTAATATACTCGCCCCACCCCGGATTATTGGCCTAAATGGGGATGCCATACTAGAAGAGTTCGCAATTCTCAAGCATTATGCGCCATCAGGATAAAGAGTCTGTTAGCCAAGAACTCCAAACCCAGATTCAGATTCTTGGCTTTTTCGTCAGCACCTTCTGGGTTTTGGAAATTCTCGATCAATTTATTTTTCAACACCTGATGTGTGGGGGGTTGGATCGCTTTGGCATTGTGCCCCATAACCTCATTGGCCTGCGGGGTGTCCTCTTTGCCCCCTTCCTCCATGGCGGTTGGGGCCATCTCATTGCCAACACTGTGCCATTCCTGATCCTAGGCTGGTTAGTGATGGTACAGCGCACTAAAGATTTTTTCACCGTCACCGCTTGGACGATGGCAGTGGCGGGGCTAGGAACCTGGGTATTTGGTCATCCCCGATCCGTCCACATCGGAGCCAGCGGCCTGATCTATGGCTATTTTGGCTTTCTGCTGTTGCGGGGCTATTTTGAGCGCAATATCCCCTCCATTGCCCTTTCCCTCCTGGTTTTCTTCCTCTATGGCAGCGTGATCTGGGGCGTGCTTCCCGGCCAACCGGGGATTTCTTGGCAGGGGCATCTGTTTGGATTTATTGGCGGTGTGTTGGCAGCCCGCTCCTTGAGCCGCAGCCGCCGGGATGCTCGCCTTTAGGGGTCAAGGGGTAAATCTACCCCTGGCCCGCTGGGGGTTTCTAACTCGTCGAGGGGTTCCAGTTCCGGCAATGTCGGCACACCGTAGGGAACGAGGGGATCTAAGCCTGGCTCGAGGGGGTTGGGTTCGAGGGGGGTCATTTGCCCCGGATCGAGGGGGTTGGGTTGGAGGTCTTGGGGATCCTGACCGCTGGGTAAGGTGGCGAGGGCAATGCGATCGCCCCCCACTTCCCGCAAAATATCCAACACCTGAATCACCTCATCATAACGGGCTTCCCTTGAGGCATAGAGCACCATCAGCCCATCGGGGCGGGTGCGCATATAGTTGGTCACAGCTTGGGAAAGTTGATTGCGGGTGGAAACCGGGCTTTGCTCCACATAAACCTGGCCAAAATCATCCAAGCTGATGATTAACATATCCTGCATTTGGGCGGATCCCGTGGAGGCCTTGGGGAGGTTTAAACTAATGGCCTGCTGCCGCGAGACCCCCACCGCCGCCAGAATAAAGAACGTCAAAATGCAGAAAATTACATCAATGAGGGGGATGATCTCAATGCGCACCTCCTCCTGTTTATGGGTATCCTGCCAAAGGGTGAGGGGATGGGTGGCGGGGGTGGGGGCGCGTTTGCGGGGTTTCGTGGGGGTGGATGGGGTCATGGGGCTAAACCTCTAGAATTTTCTTAGGGTTGGGATTTTTAGACAGTTCCACATCTGCCCAGCGTTGGCGATAGAGCAGTTCTAAATCGCTGCCGGCCTTACGAAATACCCGGATTTGGCCAAAGAGAAAGGCCTGAAACAGACGGTAAAAGGCGAGGCTGATAATCGCCACCACCAAACCCGTTGCCGTCGAGATCAGTGATTCCCCAATCCCCAAAGTCACGCCAGCGGTGGAAGCCGTCCCCAAATCGCTGATACTAATGGAACCCAGGGAGTTAATCAGCCCCAACACCGTCCCCAATAACCCCAACAACGGCGACAGGGCGATCACCGCCTCAAGCACCTTATCCCCCCGCCGCATCATCGCTAATTCATCATCGGCAGCGGCTTCGAGGGCAAGGTGAAAGACTTCCGGCTCCGGTTCTTGGAGGTTCAGGGGCGTGAAGAAAAAGCGACCCATGGGGTGATCCCGATAATCCCGCGCTACTTCCACCGCTGCATCCCAATTGCGATAGGCGGTGTCCATAATGCTCATCAAAATTTGCCGCTCTTGGAGGAGCACCCGTGACCAAAACCAGAGGCGATCGAAAATGGCCCCCATGGCCAGAATGGAAAGAAACAGCAGGGGCCAGATGGCGACCCCACCCTTATCGATAATGTCTTGAAATGTCACAGTGTTTTATCTCGCTTGCACCGAATAGGAATAGGCTGATTAAGGGCGATTATACCGAAGGCGATCGCCAACTGTCGAGTAATCGCTGTAACTCGCTGAGTTTGACCAAATAGCGGTCTAGGCCCTGTTTTTGCAGTTCTAAAAATGCCAAAATTTGATCGACTTGGGCTTCTCGGGTTTCCCGCTCCTTCACCAACCGCTCAAATTCCAATAAAAAACGATTGATATAGTCGTTAATTTGTTTTTCCACCACGGCAAAATCTTCCCCCACCTGCTGCTTAATCACCCGCTCCACCACAATCAAGCTCCCCCGCGTCTGGGCATCGATTTCTCGCTGGATCGCCTCAATGGTTTGGCGCAGATCAATTTCATAGTAAGAGCGGTGGTCATCCACTTGAATATCCACCTCATAATCACGACAGAGGGCGGTTTTCTTTTCACGAGTCCAACGACTATAGTTCTCTGTTTGCCGTTGTACCTGAGTATCAATGCCTTGGAAATCAAAAATCAGCATTTGAATCGGGTTAATATTCATCGAAATTTGCAGTGCATCCCCGAGATATTCCGAAAGCTCATCGGAAATATGCTGAATATTGCGCTGCATCTCATCCACCAACTCGCGGCGAATTTGCGTACCATGGCGGGAAAGCTGATCTTGGGTATTCGTCCACCAATCTTTAATCAACAGTGAGCAAAACCGATTAATATCCGCTTTAACTTGCTCCACCTCTGCCTCACTTTGGCATTGAATCACATAGGGGTCTTCCGCATCTTCAACGACAAAGTTGCGCACTACCTTTTTAAAGGAATCCGCTAGTTTTTGAGGCACAGAAAAATTCACCAGATCTGGAGTTGCCCCATCCTCAGGCTGATCCTGGGGTTCTGGACTGGCGTAGGGGTTGAAGTCCGAAAAGCGATATTGCACAAACAGTTCAAATTCCTGCTGAATAGCTAGTTTGGCACGGGTGGCAAAATCGGTAATTTGCCAGCGAAATTGCTCCACTAACTTTTGCTCTTGATCCTCCACCAAGCGTTTTACACCGCGAATCTGGACAATGGCATTTTTGGCCAACCGCTTATATGCTTCCATCTTTTGCCGCAGTGGTTTGATCTCCATACTCCAGCCCTTAATTCTGGTGTTGAGGATGTCTTCGACGGCATGGGCGGAGCGATCCAGGCGGGCGGTAATATCCCGGAGCAGATTCCAACCGGAATTACGGACAATATCGGATAAAATTGACCGCTCAATATTGGGGATGAGGCTATCTTTGAGGGCTTGATGGGCAAGTTTTTTGGGGGAAGGGAGGATTAAATCGCCGTTGGGAGTTTCTTGGGCATAGCGACCACTGAAAAACCGTTTAAAGTCTTTTAAATGAATATCGGTGGCGGTGTCATTTTGAATTAATTTCGCCAGTAATCCTTGCCAAGCACTGGCGGGATAAACAATGGGATTATCAATGCCGAATTCTTGCAAACTGCGGCGCAAATCATCAATCACATGGGCGATGGGGCGGTCTTCTTCGGTTTTACGATCAATTTTATTGAGGATGAAATAAATGGCCCGTTGGCTGCGGTTGAGGAATTCCCCTCGCTCTTGGGTGAGTTGCCGCAACAGTTCGGAGTTGGTGCTTTCTTTAAAGGAGGAGTAATCCAAGATGAAAAGGATCACGTCACAGTTGCGCAGTGCTTCAAAGGTGGTTTCTCGAAGCGAGAGGGTGTCGAGGGTGGTGTCGCGCCATTCGTTGGGGCCGGGGGTATCGACGAGGGTGAAGCCGTTGAGGGCGGTGTAGGGGGTGAGGGCGAGGATGGGGTGATAGAGTTCAAAGCGGGTGGTGCGATCGCGGTTGCCGGTGGTGCGGATCCAATGGGTGCGTTGCAAAAATTGCTGGCGGATCAGGTGGGAATCTCCCTGGGCGAGGGTGACGGGGTGGCGTTCGTTTTCGCGGTATTCAAGGAGGTAGGGGATTTCCCCAGGGGCGATCGCCTTAATTTCTGTCCGGCAGACTGTGCAGGATTCTGTTTCTGAAGCGAGAACATCCGCACCAATGAGGGCATTGAGAAAGGTACTTTTCCCGGCCTTCATGGCCGCAATCACCGCCACTTGATAGCGTTGCTCCTTGAGGGCAGCTAAGGCCTGTTGAATTTCCAGTTCTAAATCCTGGAGGCTGGAGCGGTCTTCCTCGGGGGCGACCTGTTTGGCCCGCAGGTTTTGTAAGAACTGCACCAAGAGTGTGCCCAGATTATGCAAACTGTCGTAGGCGGCTTGAAAGGGCTGGGAGGACATTAGCGCAAAAGAAAGGGGCAAGAGTGACCCCATTATAATAAGCGTTGCTCTCTTCCTGGATGGATTGCTATGGAGCTGAATTTGCCCCCATTTTGCCAGGGGGGGAGGCGATCGCCCCCATGATCATCCTAGCCGGCCTGGATTCCCTCCGAGGGGATCAGTGAACCGCAAGGATTTGTTAAGCTATGGTTGCAAATGTCCCTGCTCCTTAGGCTGATACCGTAGCGATGACCACGGAAACCCAAACCCCCCCCAAGAAGCCCCGTCTCACCTCTGCTTTTCAACATTTGATGTCGATTCATTGGTGGATGGCTTGGTGTTATTTGTTCCTGTTCATCAGTGGCTACGGCATTGTCCATGCCATCCCCAATCAGAGCGCCCTCCTGGCTCCCGGCTATGATTTTCATAAAAGTATGGGGGTGCTGGTGATGGCCTTGGTGACTTGGCGGGTGTTTGTCTTGCTGCGGGTCTGGTGGAAAAAATACACGAGGCGATCGCCCCGCCTCACCCCCCAATGGTGGCGTAAGGTGATCCTCCACACGCTGCTCTATATTTTCATGTGGGCCGTCCCCATCACCGGCTTCTACCTCTCCAACTCCTTCCGGAGTAACAACGTTAAATTTTTCGGCCTCCTCCTCCCCGACTTTTTCCCCCAAAATCAAGCCGCCCTCCCCGTCGCCAGTCAATTTCACTTCTGGTTTGCCTACAGCTTCCTCGCCCTGATCATCCGCCACACCCTCCAACAATGGAAAGTCGTTAAAGCCCTGTGGCGACGGTTCAGCCAAACCCTCCAACGCCACACCGCCAAAATTCTCCCCCCCTCCTAAAAGGGCAACAATACCTCAAATTCCGTCCCCTCTCCCACTGTCGAAACCAGTTTCAATTCCCCTTGATGTTTTTCCACCACCACTTGATAACTAATCGCTAACCCCAAGCCTGTGCCTTTGCCTAGGGGCTTCGTGGTGAAAAAATCATTAAAGATTTTCTGTTGATTTTCAAAAGGAATCCCTGGCCCATTGTCGATAATTTTAATACTAATCCCCTGGCCATCGCGGTACTGCTCTAAATAACGGCTGACAATTTTGATGGCTGGCTGCCACTGGAGATCAGGATTTTGCTCTTTTTTTTCCATTAAGGCATCAATGGCATTGGCCAGTAAATTCATAAATACTTGGCTGAGTTGCCCAGAATAGCAGGCAATTTCCGGGAGACTGTCATAGTCTTTCTGGATGACCACATCATACTTGGTTTTATTTTCGAGGATCAATAATGTGCCATCAACGCATTCATGGACGTTGATCAATTGTTTTTGCTGATCATCAATGCGGGAAAAGTTGCGCAAACTGGTGACAATATCCACCAAACGCTCAGACCCCAGCTTGATACTTTTGAGGATTTTCGGGGCATCATCAAGGATAAAGTCTAAATCAATTTCATCTTTTAACTCCTGAATTTTTGCACTGGGATGTTTAATCTCTTCCTCAAAACAGGTAATCAGTTCCAGCAGATTGGTATAGTAGTCGGTTAAAAACTCAACGTTACCGTTAATGGAGTTCACCGGATTTTTAATCTCATGGGCAACGCCGGCCACCATCCGCCCCAGGCTGACCATTTTTTCCGTCTGCATCCGCTCGGCGTAACTGGTTTGATCGAGGAGGTGGCTGGTGAGTTGGTGGATGCGGGATTGGGCGAGGAGGAGTTGATGGACATCGACAAGGTGGTAGGTTCCCCGCTCTTCACCATGGACGAGGATCGGTTCATAGAGGAGTTCTGGCGATCGCTCCAAGGATCGTCTTGCCGCTTCAACGATCAGCGTCGTTTCCTCGAAAATATCACAGGGTACTTGGGTAAATTCATAGAGCGATCGCACCGGCCGCTTTAAAAACAACTCCAAGGCATAGGGGCGGCTCATCCGTTCTAAAAACCGGCGGCGAGAAATCATCCCCACAAATTCTGAACCGGTCTTTAAAACCACCCCTGGAAAAAGGGGATTTTGATCAAATAACTTGGCCACATCCATCACTAACTGATGGGCTTCTACTTCCACCTGATAGAGCGAAAGATCCCCTAGGGTTGAATCCAAGGCTAAAGTTTTTGTTTCAATCACTGCCATCGGGGAATAGCTGGGTTGAGAGAACAATGGCATAGGGGCGGTTGGGGTAGGGCGATCAAGCTGCATCATGGCGGAGGACAGAGATTTGGTGCTTCTACTTTATCCTGAATTTTTTATTATCCGTGAGAATTAATACAGTTTTTTTGCAAGTTGCTGGAAATCCAAAAATCCTTAAACTGCCCTTAATCTTTTCTTTAGTTAAGGTTATAAAATACGATGGGATAACCGAATAAAAGCCGTAATTTTACGGAGAATTTATCCTGCTCTATAGCGTTTTTGGTACTCATCAAGTCTAGCCCTCACCCCCTCAGTCCCCCTCTCCCAAACATGGGCGAGGGGGAAGCTAGACAAGGCTTTCTGGCTCCCCTTCTCCCGACCTGGGAGAAGGGGTTGGGGGATGAGGGGAAAGCTTGGAGCAGCAAGGGTTTCAGGACTTATGTGTACTTAGTAGCCCAAAGAGGACGAGGGGCTTTAGACTGTACCTCATCAATCATCACCCTCGATTTTTCCCCCACGATGTTGGCCCAGGTGGGCGATCGCTTCCGGGATGATCCCACGGTGACGGTGGTGGCCCATAACCTTGATCAGCCCTTGCCGGATTGGGCAATGGTTAGAGATGGCCCTGATGATTGGCGTGAAACCCCTTGACAAGGGCGGCAACATTCAGTAAATTAGGTAATTGCGTTTAAGTTCAGTTGCGGAACTGGCGGAATTGGTAGACGCGCTAGATTCAGGTTCTAGTGGGAGTTATCCTGTGCGAGTTCAAGTCTCGCGTTCCGCATTCATCAAAAACCCCCGTTGTGATCAATGGGGGTTTTTGATTGGGGCAAACAATTTAGATTTGTCGCGAAGGGGCGAAAGATTTTTGTGCCTCCGGCAGGCTTACGCCAACGCCCCTACGTTTATCTGCAACCGGATTCCCGATGCGTTAGACGACACCGTACAGTTTTTGGTAAAACTCCTGATATTCCCTTGTGAGTAAAGGTTCCCACCAATCGCGGTGATCCAAATACCACCGCACCGTTTGCCGTAGACCTTCCTCAATCCCCGTTGAGGGACTCCAGCCCAGTTGGATCGACATTTTGCGGGCGTTGATGGCATAGCGGCGATCATGGCCGAGGCGATCGTCCACATAGGTGATCAAATCCCGTGCGGGCTTGGTGGGGAGATCCACCCCCATATCATCCATCAGTTGGCAAATGATATGCACCAGTTCAATATTGCGGACTTCGTTGTTGCCGCCAATGTTGTAGCGTTGGCCACGGTTGCCCTTGTGGATTAAGACCTCCAGGGCGCGGCAATGATCCTCCACATAGAGCCAATCCCGGACATGCTTGCCATCGCCGTAGACGGGGATGGGTTTGCCCAGGAGGATATTGATACAGGTGAGGGGGATCAGTTTTTCCGGGAATTGATAGGGGCCATAGTTATTGGAGCAGTGGCCAATGACGATGGGGATGCCGTAGGTTTGATGGTAAGCCCGTACCAGATGGTCGCTGGCGGCCTTGGAAGCGGCGTAGGGGCTATTGGGGGCATAGGGGGTGGTTTCGGCAAAGGTGGGATCGCGATCGCCTAAACTCCCGTAAACCTCATCGGTGGAAACGTGCAAAAATGTCCATTTTTTGGCAGGAAGATCACCAAAATTGCCCTGTTGCCAATGGTGGCGAAAGGCTTCGAGGAGGGTGAAGGTGCCGACGATGTTGGTTTGAATGAAGGCATCGGGGGCAATGATCGAGCGATCAACGTGGGATTCTGCCGCGAAATGGGCAACGGTGTTGATCCCTTCAGTGGCCAATACCTGATCCAAAAGGGGGCGATCGCCAATATCCCCTTGGACAAAGCGAAAATTCTCCCCCCCCTCTAGGGCGGCTAAACTCTTCCGATTCCCCGCATAGGTGAGGGCATCAAGCACCACAATCCGATCCTGGGGGTAAGTTTTCGCCCAATGGTGAACAAAGTTACTACCGATAAAGCCCGCCCCTCCCGTAACCAGAAGATGACGCGGCCCACGTACCGGTGGGGATGAAGGGGTGGAAGTCATGAAGATGGGTACAATATAGAGTGAATGCTGGTTAAATTATGGCACAGTTCCCGCCCCTTCCCATGGCCAAGATCAACGGTAAAACAAAGCTGCTCGGTGTGATTGGCTATCCGGTGGAGCATTCTCGCTCCCCCGCAATGCACAATGCGGCGATCGCCCAACTCTATCGCAATGTCGTCTATCTCCCCTTTCCCATTGCCCCAGAGGATTTAGCAACGGGTTTAGACGGTCTTGCCGCTTTGGGGGTGGTGGGGTTTAGTGTCACGATCCCCCACAAGCAGACAATTATCCCCTTGCTCAAGGAAATTACCCCCATTGCCCAGCGAATTGGGGCCGTCAATACCGTGTGGCGGGTGGATCAGGCCTGGCATGGCACGAATACCGATGCCGCTGGGTTTATGGCTCCCCTGCAAGCTTTAGATTGGGATTGGTCGGGGGTGGCTCCGGTGGTGTTGGGTAATGGGGGGGCCTGT
>RECT01000143.1 GCA_007693875.1 Spirulina sp. DLM2.Bin59 | reverse complement strand
ACTATAGCCCCGACGGTCACTATGCCCTCTGGGCCAGTCCCGACGGCAGTATCACCCTATGGGAATGCCGCACCCATCAAAGCCATCGCCTCGCCGGCCATCCGGGGGAACAGATCACGCTCATGGCCTTCAGCCCTGACCAATGCTACTTGATCACCCTTGCCCACCATCCCGCCAGCCCTGACCAAACCCTGAAGCTTTGGAGTCGGATGACGGGGAAATGTTTGGCCACCTTTCCCCAATTGCAAAGTTGGGAGGGGTTGGATCAGGGGCCCATCCAACAGCGTTGGAGTGGGGATAGTCGTTATTTTTTGCGCCAAACTGAGGCGATGATGCGGTTGATGGAGGTGGCGACGGGGGATTGCCTATTTGTGGGGCATCGGGATGGTACGCCCCTTTTGCCTACGCCCCAAGGCCAGTACGGGGTGACGGCCAGTTCTCAACCCCGGTTGTGGGATCTCCACCGTGAAACCTGTTTGACCACTTTTGCCACTCCCCAGGGGGTGACGGCGGTGGCGATGCACCCCGATGGCCGGCGGTGCTTAACGGGGAATGGGGCGGGGGAGTTAATGGTGTGGTCGCTACAGGGGAAAGTGTTAAAGACGCTGCAAGTTGCGCCGACGTTGATCCATTCTTTGAGTGTGAGCCGCGATGGCCAATTGTGTTTGGTGGGGAGCCAAACGGTGGAATTGTGGTCTTTGGAAACCGGGCAATGGTTGCGATCGCTCACCCGTAACCCCTCCCAACGGGCGGTTTTAAACCCCGATGGCAGCCAAGCCTTGGTAAGCGGCGAGCAATTGACCCTCTGGCATATTCACCAACAACAGGTGACATACCAAGCCCCCTTTTATCTCTGTGTGGCGCAATCCGTGGCGGCGGAGCGTTCGGTGGTTCAGGAATACCGCCAGGGCATTGCCCAGGCAGAAAAGGCCCTGGGACGGGGACAATGGGCAGAGGCTTGGCAAGGGCTTCAGGGGGTGCGATCGCTCCCCGGCTATCGGGAAGACCACCATGCCTTTGCCCTCTGGACGCAACTCTATACAAAGCTGCCCCGCCAACAGTTGCAACATACCTGGCAACTGCAAACCTTGACGGCCCATGTGGGGGCGATCCACACCGTCGCCTTCACCCCCGACGGCCAAGCCTTCACCGGCAGCCGCGATGGCACGATTAAACGGTGGCACATTACCGCCGAACGCACCTTCGGGCAGGTGGTGGGGAATCCGAGGGGCTATTTGGATAGTTGCACCGTCCATCCCCAGGGGCAGACGGTGATCACCAGTAGCCGCAAAAGTGGCTTGCAGCAATGGGATGTGGCCACAGGGCAACTTCTGCAAACCCTGGCTACGGCAGAACCGCATTTGATTCGTTTAGCCCAAAGTCCCGACGGCCACTACCTCATCGGTGGCACTGCCCAAGGGGAAATCTATTTGTGGGAATTAACCAGCGGTCAAATGCTGCGCCATTGGCAAGCCCATAGTGCAGCCATTAATGCCCTGTGCTTTAGCCCCGATAGTCTCTACTGTGTATCGGCAGGGGCCAGCAATACCTGGAAACGCTGGGAAATTGCCACTGGGGTTGCTGTGCAAACCGTCACCACGCCCCAATCTACCCTCACCTCCCTGGCCTACAGTCCCGATGGCCATTACCTCGTTACCACCAGCCAGGATCAAACCCTGATCGTTTGGTCTGTTGCCCTGGGCCGTCGCCTCCATACGCTGCGGGGCCATCAGGGCACGATTACCGCCGCCTGCTTTAGTCGTGATAGCCACCATTTGCTCTCCGGTAGCACGGATCAAACGGCGAAATTGTGGAATGTGCTCACGGGGGATTGTGCCGCAACGCTAGTCCAGGGAACGGCGGTGACGGGGGTTGCCCTCAGTCCCGATAGTCGCTATGCCTTAATGGTGATGGAAAATGGCGATGGTAAACTCTGGGCCTTAGATTGGCAGTTGGCGGAGCAGCCAGGCGTGGGCTGGGATGAGGGGGCGCGGCCCTATCTGGAAACCTTTTTGAACCGCCAAACCCCCTACCAGGCGGAGCCTGCTGTTGAGACACCGGCTATTTCCTGGCAACAGCGTTGGCAGGATTTCCCCTGGGGGTTTGTGGGGCTGTGGTGGGGGTTGGTGTGGGCGGGGACGGCGGCGGCCCTGGAGATTTTTGGCAGTATTGGCACAACGCCCCAGGCCTATTTATTGGCGGTGGGGATGGCCATCGCCCTCCTTAGCTATTTCGGCGGGCGGCAAATTGGCAACCCGACGGTTCAACTGGGGGCATTGTTTGGGGCGGGGGTGTTAACCCTGGTGGGGGTGATGGATGCGACGGTGCGCTGGTCTTCTTTGGCGGCGGTGGTGTGGGGGGCGATCGCCACACTGATGGTTGCCGGGGCGTTATGGGGTTTTTCCCCGATGACGGCGGTGTCTAGTCCACCGGGGTTGAAGGTCTGCCAGGCCCTCCGTCGCTACTGGGGAACCTGGGGCGGTGTGGGGATTTTAGCCCTGGCCACCGGGGCCGGCATCACTATGGAGATCTTGATCGGATTCTTCGCTGTTCCGGTGGTGGGGATAGCGGGGGTAACGGTGGCCATTGTTGTGCTTGGTCAACTGTGGCAGTTAATTCGCACTGGTGTGCGGCCCCAAAGTTTGATTCAGGGTTTATGTTTAATCCTGCTCTTGGGATCAACGGCCTATAAATGGACTGTGCCCAGTTATTTGGGGGTGTTACCGGTGGAACTCTGTACCAATCCTGCCGCGACCCGTGCTTATTTGGCGCGGGGGGGGTCTGCGGATAGTCGCTTTACCCATGTCAACCAATTACCCTTGATCCAGTGCGCGGTGCCGGCCAACCAGCCGGCGGGGGGGGCCCAACTGTGGGCGGCGGGGGCGTATGTAACTCCGGGGCCCGGGGCGGGGAATACGCTGTTGATCGAGGCGGTGCGCCGGGGTGATGCTGAGTTTGTGGGCCAACTTTTACGGCAGGGGGCGGATGTTAATCTCCCGAATCACAGTCAACAGACTCCCCTGCATATTGTTGAAGCTGTTGCCATTGCGGAGCAACTGTTGGCAGCGGGGGCGAGGGTGAATGATTTAGCCCCCAACATTGGCACGCCCCTCCATTGGGCGATCGCCTCCAATCAACCGGAATTATTCCAACTCCTCCTCGACCATGGCAGCAATATCAACGCCTACTGTGAAGCCTGCGAAGTGCCAACCCCCCTCCATACCGCCATTGACCATGACCGCATCGCGATGCTCACCCAACTCCTCGCCGCTGATCCTGACCTCAATCAGGTGGATGCAAATGGCCAAACCCCTCTGGAGTTTGCCCAACGGCAAAATCGCGCCAAAGCGGTGCAGTTAATTGAGCAAGCCCTCACCCAGGAGGAAAACTAAGGTCAAATTTTGTTATTAAACTGAAAGGAGACCCTTTAAAGAATCCCTAACTGAGAATGCTAAGGCTGATCACTGATTTCGACGGCCCGATTATGGATGTGTCTGCGCGGTATTACCATGTGTACCACATCTGCCTAGAACGGACTAAAACCCCGGATCAACGGGTAACGGTGCTTTCCAAAGCGGAGTTTTGGCACTGTAAACGGGCGCAAATTCCCGAGCGGGAAATTGGCCGCCGTTCTGGTTTAGATCACGACCAGGCGCGGCGTTTTGCCCGTCTGCGCCGGGAATTGGTGCATCAAGTCCCCTATTTAGTCCATGACCGCCCCGTTCCCAAGGCGATCGCCAGCCTCGAAACCCTGCAAGCCTGCGGCATTGATCTGGCCATCCTGACGATGCGCCGGGAGCGAGAACTGGCCGCCCCCCTAGAGCGGTACAACATCGATCGCTTTTTCCCCCCTGCCCAACGGTATTGCATTGGCAACGACTACCGCAAAACCGGCGATGTCAACGACAAAACCCTGCTCATGGGGGAAGCCCTGGCCACCCTGCCCCCCGCCACTAAAACCTGGATGATCGGGGATACCGAGGCGGATATTGTCGCCGCCCAGACCCATAATATTCCCGTCATTGGTGTCCTGTCGGGGATTCGCAACCGCGATCGCCTCGCCAATTACTACCCCGACCGCATTGTTCCCGACCTTGCCGCTGCCCTGGAGATTATCTGTCCCCCGCTATCCATCAGCCGTTCCTAACGGAGAAAGCTACTGGAGAGCCAAAACAGGACCAGCGTCACGATATTCACCACCTGGGGTGCCGATAGCCCCCCATTGCCTAGGGGTACACCGCTCAAGTTCACCAAAACACTGCCCAGTCCCACCCCTAGGACCAACCCCAGGAAGGAGATCAAGAGCGATCGCCCGAAACGCTTTTCCTTGCGGAGCAGAAAATAGCCATTGGCCCCTAGGGCAAAGGCTAAGACCAGGGACAAAATGGGATCCCCGGGGGATTGGGCCAAGAGTGTTAACCCCGCCCCTACCCCAAAGATCACCGCCGGCCAGAGAATATCCCCTTGGGTGGGGGTGTCCAAATAATCTTGGAGCCAACCCAAGGATGAAGAGGGTGTGTTTGTGGGTACTGGTGCCGGGGCAACC
Source organism: Spirulina sp. DLM2.Bin59 (assembly GCA_007693875.1). Classification (GTDB taxonomy): domain Bacteria; phylum Cyanobacteriota; class Cyanobacteriia; order Cyanobacteriales; family Spirulinaceae; genus Spirulina. Next base: position 5,263 of record RECT01000143.1, on the reverse strand, counting down.
GGCGGTTTAGGAAAGCGAATGCCATCGGGGACCTTGATCTTGCCTTCTTGACGCAGTTTGAGGCGATCCATGATGATGGCATCATAGGCGGCTTCAATCCGGTCAATGGCCTGACGATCTTCGCCCTGCGCTTGGCTCAAACGATTGCGAGCCGTCTGGATTTCTTCAAAGGAAGATTCTGTTGTCACCCCAAGGGTTTGATAGGGATTTTGCTCACTCACTGCTGGGATACCTCTGAGATCGGTTGGGCCGGCCGACCGCTTCCGGCGAAACAGTATCGTTCTACACTGGAAGCGTCCAGCGTGGACTTTCCCGTAGTGTAGCCCGAACTGCTTAAATCTGCGACAATCAAGGCGCGATCGCCCCAGTCCGTTAGCGGAGATGATGTCAATTTTTCGCCTCATCCATGATTTGGGCTGAATTCTGAGTACACTCATAGTGTGAACCCCAGGATAATGCTAAATCGGTGTGTTTGAATTTTCCTAAAGAGTAACTATGGCGACCGACCCCACCACCAAGATTCTCGTCGTGGATGACGACCCAGCCATTCGTAATCTGGTGTATCGTTTCCTGCGCCAGAAAGATTATCAAGTCGAAGCAGCGGCCGATGGGAAGTCTGCCTTAGAACTCTTTGCGCGGTTTAACCCCTCCCTCGTGATTTTAGATGTCAACCTCCCCGATGCCCTGGGGTACAACCTCTGTGAGGAAATGCAGAAGTGTACTGATGTTTTCGTTTTGATGCTCACCAGTCGCACCGACACGGAGGACAAGGCGATCGGGTTTGAGAAGGGAGCGGACGACTACCTGACGAAGCCCTTTGCCCTCCAGGAATTAGAATGGCGCGTCAATGCCCTCCTCAAGCGGACTCGCATCGTTAACCCCCCCCTCCCAGAGATGCTCCTCTCGTTCAAAAACCTCACCATTGATCCCCTCCAGCGGCAGGTGCATGTCAATGGCAACCTGGTTCCCTTTACGACGTTGGAGTTTGATTTACTCTATTTTTTAGCAAAAAATCCCCATAAAGCCTTCAGTCGTGCCCAGTTGATCAATGAAGTTTGGGAATACGATGAATCCGCCGTTGGGGATCAGCGGGTGGTGGATGTTCACATTGGCCAGATCCGCAAAAAAATTGAAGCCGACCCCTCCCAACCTTTGCTGATTAAAACGATTCGTGGGTTTGGCTATCGGTTTGACGGGGTAGATTAGGGGTACTCCCAGGATTCCCCAGGGGGCGATCGCCAAAAGTTCCCCCTTCAATCAAGTAATTTGCTGAGGAATGTGAAGCGTGGTCTTCAAGAAAGTTAACCCCAATTGAGGGATAAGTCTCCCACAATATAAATAGAACCTTGAATGGTTCGATCCGCTTAATTTTTGCCAATCGGAGGGGAATATCCTATGGATGCTCAAGAACTACTCAAACGCTACGCGATGGGTGAACGGGATTTTCAAGGTATTAACCTGATGGGGGCAAATCTTTATCGTGCAAACCTCCCCAATATTGATTTACGCCAAGCTTACCTAGGTGCAGTCAATTTGAGCCGGGCCAACCTCAATGGTGCGAATCTATCGGGGGCTTTTTTATTTCGGGCAGATCTCTCCATGGCGAAGGTGAGCATGGCCAGTTTGGTGGCCGCGGATTTAACTAAGGCGAATCTGAAGGGCGCTGAATTTATTAAGTCCATTCTCAAAGGGGCAAAACTAAGCGGCGCCATCTTAAACCATGTCAATCTACGGCAATCGAACCTGGAAGGGGTGAATCTCTGTGGCAGTAATTTGCAGGGGATTAACTTCCGAGGGGCGAATTTGCAAAATGTCAATTTTAGTTGGGCAAATCTGACGGGGGCGCGGTTGAGTGGGGCTAACCTGCGGGGGGCGAACCTCAATGGGATTAAGCTCACGGAAGCGTTTATGAACGGTGTGGATTTGCAGGGGGCAAATCTCGATGGGGTGGATCTTAGTGAGACAAAACTCAGTGGTGCTAACCTCAGTGAGGCAATTTTAACGGTGGCCAATTTGAGTTTTAGCCAAATTCGGACGGCTTTTATGGCCCGGGCTAATCTCCAGGCGGCTAATTTAGAGGGGAGCAACCTGATGCGGGTGGATCTCACGGAGGCTAATTTATCGAAGGCGAACCTGACCAATGTTAATCTCCGGGCTGCGGATTTAACCGCCGCTACGCTCAATCAAGCGGATCTGGCGGGGGCGAATTTACAAAAGACTAGCCTCAGGAATGCCTATCTGTGGGGGGCTAATTTTATGCGGGTGGATTTGGAGGGGGCTAACTTGACGGGAGCTAACTTCCGAGGGGCGAAGGATCACGGTGTCAACTGGGAAGCGGCGGTTGTGGATCACACGACGTTGCCCAATGGCTCCATGGTGGGTTAAGCCGACCCTCACTGTTTTCTCCCCTGCTGGGGCGAAAGGCCCCCCAACCCCTCTCCCAACAAGGGCGAGGGGCTAGTCTGCACCAACAATTCAGAAACTGCTATAGAATGTTTTGGTGATTTTTCTGCTGGCTCCTATGGTGGATCTTTTTGTTTACGGTACGCTCAAGCCCGGTGAAATGAATTATGCCGCCTATTGTGGCGATCGCCCCCACAGCTTTGAACCTGCTTGGGTTTGGGGGCAACTTTTCCATCTTCCCCGCCAAGGCTACCCGGCGCTCACCCCTGGCCAGGAAAAAGTCGAGGGGATCTTATTCCATTTTGATGATCCGGAAGTTTTGGCGGCCATTGATCCCCTGGAAACCTATGAGGAGGGGCGATCGCCCCTCCTCAATGAATACGAACGCCAACGCCAAGAAATCTTTAGCCCTGCCGGAACCACCCTAGGGGAGGCCTGGATTTATATCATGGCCTTGAGCCGAGTCATGGCCCATGGGGGGATCTGGATACCATCGGGGCGATGGTCTGGGATTGATCATCCCCCTAAGGGTTTAACGGGGGCAGGATTGGCGTGATAATCCGGTTTCAGCAGGAAACTCGCCAGGATAATCCCGAGAATCGCTAAACCCGCCATGGGATAGAAGGCGTAGGTATAGCTGCCGAACCAATCGCGGATCTGGCCGGCGGTGATTGTGCCAATGAGCGCCCCTAAACCGTAGGCGGTGAAGACAATGCCGTAGTTTTGGGCATAATGGTCGGGGTTGAAGAATCGTAGGGTGGTGGTGGGGGCGATGGCCAACCAACCCCCCAGGCAGAACCAAAACAGACAAAAAGCAATCAGATAGTTGATCACCTGGCCCTCTTGGGCATGGGCCATTAAAATGCAGGCGATCAGGATCAGGATATAGGTGGCGATCGCCACATCTCGGGGGCGGAAGCGATCGCTCAACCAACCAAACAGGGGGCGACTCAGGCCATTAAACAGGGCAAAGAGGGAAACACTTGTGGCGGCGATGGCGGGATCAATCTTAATCACCTCTTCCCCCACCGGGCTAGAAATGCCGATGGCACTCAACCCCACCAAAGCGCCAATGGTATAGCAGAGCCACAACCCATAAAAGGAGCGGCTTTTGAGCATTTGTGGCGGGTAATGGAGGGGGGGAGTTTTGGCCTGGGGAGAATCGGGATGATGGTGGGGATGCCAATCTTTCGGGGGCAGTTTGAAGACAACGGCCAAGGCTGTAATCAGGATGGCAAAGGCAATGCCGAGGATCCGCAATGTCACCTGCACACCGTAGACATTGATTAAGTTATTGGCCAATGGCGCAGTAACCAGCGGTGACAGGCCAAAGCCGATAATCGTGAGCCCCACCGCTAACCCTTTGCGATCGGGAAACCAGCGGGCCATCACCACCATCGGCACACCATAGGTAATGCCCACCCCTGTACCGGCAATGACGCCATAGGTGAGGGTCATCATCGTGATATTGGTACTAAAGCTGGAGAGGATATACCCTGCCCCGACGATAAGCCCCCCGATCGCTGTCGTTAACCGCGTTCCCAACCGGGGAATATAAAAGCCAGCGATGGGCATCAGGATGGCATAGGACACCAAAGCGACGGTATAGGGGAGTAGGCTCTGGGTGGCAGTGATATTGAGATCCTGCTCTAAAGGTTTGCGAAAGACACTCCAGGAATAAACCGTACCCAAGCAGAGGAGGACAGTAATCCCTAAGGGAATGAGTAACCATCGTCCCTGTGCTGCCGGTAATCCAAAAACAGTATGTGATGGGGAGGGGGGATTAGACATAGACGCTCCATAGTTAATCAAGGAAATGCTAGGGCGAATATGGGCTTTTTTCAAGCTGTGGGGTGGAATGGCGTGGGGCGATCGCCACAGGTGATGCACCGTGAAGCTGTGGTGCGTCGGGTAGGGTTGGCTGGTGGGCTGGATGTGAGCCGCCTACGTTTGGGCGACCTGCGGACAAAAAAGGGGCGAAACATATTTCGCCCCCACGAGGATGAGTGATTAACTGATGCTTAACGGATTAGGCCGCAGCAAAGTTGCTCGCCACGAAGTCCCAATTGATCAATTGGGTGACAAAAGTGTTGATATAGTCAGGACGTTTGTTTTGGTAGTCCAAATAATAGGCATGTTCCCAAACATCCATGGTGAGGAGTGCGGTTTGGCCATGGACTAAGGGCAGGTCAGCATTGCCGGTTTTGGTCACTTTCAATGTGCCATTTTCCAAAACGAGCCAAGCCCAACCACTGCCGAACTGGGTTGCACCAGCGGTTTTAAAGGCTTCAACGAATTTGTCAAAACTACCAAAGTCGGCGGTAATTTTGTCTGCCAAGGCTCCGGTGGGTGTGCCGCCGCCATTGGGTTTCATGCATTGCCAATAGAAGGAATGGTTCCAAGACTGGGCGGCATTGTTGAACAGGCCGGCTTTGTCGGGATTGCCAGCAATGGCTTTGATCACGGCTTCGATGGGTTGGCCGTCGTATTCTGTACCCGCTACTGCGTCGTTATACTTACTGACATAGGCGGCGTGGTGCTTGTCGTGGTGGAATTCCAGGGTGCTTTTGGTGATGTAGGGTTCTAATGCTGTGTAGTCGTAGGGCAGTGCTGGAAGTGTATATGCCATAAAATCTGAGTGTGTTGTGTTCTCTATCTAGGATCATACTGCAAAGTTGAAAGTTAAGGGATGGCAACCCTTTGCGCTACCGTAATACATACACTACGATACTACAGGGAAAACCCCCCACAACTAACCGCCTCCCCTGACCCAAGGGCGGACATTGTCCTCATTTAACCCTGGGTATTGCAGCGGTTCCGCCCAGTCCGTCGGGGATTGAAATCCCCGCCTCATAGCGAA
>RECT01000311.1 GCA_007693875.1 Spirulina sp. DLM2.Bin59 | reverse complement strand
CATCCCCCCCAGAGGAGGAATCTTTGCTGATGCCTGTGGTCGCAGTGGCTTTGGCGACAGCGGCGCGATTCCCTCAGGGGGTTTGGCTGCGGCCCTTGGCCTTCTTGGCCTTGGTACGCCTGGCCCTGCCCATTGCCCAACGGGCTTGGCACAGCCTCTGGACAGAGCGACGATTGAGTATTGATGCGTTAGATCTGTTGGCCCTCACCCTCAGCGGTGTGCAGGGCAAACTGTTAACCCCGGCTTTGGTGATTTTCCTCCATGCCTTGGGGGATGATATTCGCGATCGCACCGCCCGCGCCACCGAAGGCAAGACCCTAACCCTGATGGATGCTTTGGGGCGATGGGCTTGGGTGAAACCGGAAACGGGGGAGCCGGTGCAAGTGCCGAGCGATCGCGTTCAAGGGGGGAATACGGTGGTGGTCTATCCAGGGGAGCAAATCCCTGTGGATGGGACGGTTCTCCAAGGGGAGGCTTGGGTGGATCAACAGAGTTTAACCGGGGAAGCCTTGCCGGTGGCGAAAAAGACGGGCGATCGCGCTTGGGCCTCAACCTTGGTGCGATCGGGTCAGATCTACCTGCGGGCAGAACGGGTGGGGGATCAAACCCGTGCCGCTGCTAGCATTGCCCTCCTTTCCCAAGCGCCGGTTCATGATACCCGCATGGCCAATTATGCTGAAAAGATTGCTGATCGCCTCATCGGCCCGGCGCTACTGTTGGCGGTGGTGGTGGGGTTAGCAACGAGAGATCCAAGCCGGGCGGCGGCGATTTTAACCCTGGATTTTGTCACCGGCATCCGCGTTTCCATTCCCACCGCTTTCCTCAGCGCCCTCAACCACACCACCCGCCACGGGGTTTTAGTCCGCAGCGGCCGCACCCTAGAGCAGTTGGCGGACATTGATACGCTGGTTTTTGATAAAACCGGAACCCTCACCCAAGGCAAAATTGCCGTTACCGGCCTCCATCCTCAGGGGGACTGCTCACCAGAACGGTTATTGCAATTGGCGGCAGCGGCGGAGCAGCGGTTAACCCATCCCGTAGCGGAAGCGATTGTCAAGGCGGCGCGATCGCAGGGATTGACGATTCCCCCTAGGGGAGCCTGGCATTATCAGGTGGGTTTAGGCGTTGAGGCAGAGGTGGAGGGGCAACGGCTGCTCGTAGGGAGTCGGCGGTTTTTGCTCAATAGCGGCTTTGAGGAAACTTTAAGCGATGCCCCCGATGGCGCAGAATCTTGGATTGATGTGGCTTGGGGGGGGGAATATTTGGGGGCGATCGCCTATAGTGACCCCCTCCGTCCCGAAAGTGCGGCATTGATCGCCACCTTGCAACAGGATTACGGCTTAAATGTCTATTTGCTCACAGGCGATCGCCCCCACCGAGCTTGCCAAGTTGCCGCCAGCCTCGGCATTCCCACCGCCCATGTTTATGCCGAAGCCTTCCCGGAACAAAAAGCCAAAGTGGTGCGGGATCTCCACCGCAGCGGCCACACCGTCGCTTTTGTGGGGGATGGCCTCAATGATTCCGTGGCCCTGGCCTATGCTGATGTGTCCATTTCCTTTGCTGGGGGGACAGATATCGCCCGCGAAACGGCGGATATTGTTTTGATGAATGATCAACTCCTGGATATTTTAGAGGTGATGGCGATCGCCCGCGAAACCCGCCATCTCATCGATCAAAACACCACCCTCGTTGTTGCTCCCAACTTGATCGCCCTCGGCCTTGCGGCCACCTTTGGCCTCAATCCCTTGATCGCCACGCTGATTCATAACGGCTCGGCCATCCTTGCCGCCATGAATAGCCTCCGGCCCCTCGTGGAGCACCAACTCACGCAACAATGGGCCAAGGAGCCGCAATAATTGATAATATTTCTTGTTAAGGAACAAAGCTTGCTACAATGAACAGTGATCAATTTCACTGCTGATCTCACCATGTCTCTGATTCATCTTGATAAATCAGTCTTGACATTTCATTTGAAAGAAATTCTCGAAACCGGCCAAGGCAATCACCCCCTCGCTTGGCTCGGCTTAGGGGTCTTAATCTTAGGCACTCCCCTGGTCATGGGGAATCATGGGCAGGCCAACATGGCTCAACCCCGAACCCCCATGCGTCTTTCCGACTGGGTTGCCCAAGCCCAAAACAGCAAACAGGGCCAACCCCTCCCTCCGGCTGTCCCTGTTCGTCGTTAACAGTAGGGGCGAAAAATCTTTCGCCCGAAAAATCTTTCGCCCCCACTAACAACAAGACCCATTGCTAATTTTGGTTAGCGTCCCCGCTTGGCTCTGCCACAGGAGCGGCTTGGGCACTTTGGACTTCAGCGCGGGCTTCTGCGGCAATATCTGCCACCATTTCCATCGTTTCCGCCAGAGCCATCTTCGTTTTTTCGAGGAGCGTCACGCCGGCCTTAATTGTGGCTTTGGCGAGGGGTTTCGCCAGGGGCAACACCACAGGGGCAACCACAGCGGCAGTTACCCCCACCACCAAAGCACGAGTCACCACTCGATTGCTGGGGTTGTTGGCCAGTTGTTCCACCCTAGCCCGCAAACCGATCTGACCTTGATTCATATCCTGCACCTTTGAAACGGCTATTCTCATTTTATGCTATTTATTGAGAATGGTGCGATCCGTTTTTCGTGCCGAGCAATTAAGCGATCAGAAAGTTAAACAAATAACCCACCGCAATAATCCCCACCGTCGTTAAGCTGATAAACAGCGCCAACAAAGGCGGTTGCAAGACTCGGCGCAGGATAATCATTTGCGGCAAAGAAAGGGCCGTCACCGCCATCGTGAAGGATAACACCGTTCCCAAAGCCATCCCCTTCCCCACCAACGCCGCCGCAATGGGCAGAACTCCGGCAATATTCGTATAGAGGGGAACCCCCATCAATACCGCAATCAACACTGCGAAGGGATTACCCGGCCCCGCCCATTCACTGATCAATTCCGTGGGGGCATAGCCGTGGATCCCAGCCCCAATGCCAATGCCCACAACGACGTAGATCCAAACGGATTTGAGGATATCTACCGCTTGGAACTGTGCTTCTTTCCACCGTTGTTTTGAGGTTAACTCAACGGTGGGGATTGTTCCCCCTGAGGGCGTGGCGGCTTGACCTTGGAGGATAAAGGGGGCAACCCATTTTTCCAAGTTGAACAGACCGATGGCATAACCAGAAGCGATCGCCAACCCCACCCCAAAGACAATATACAAAACCGTGGCTTGGAAGCCGAACAATGTCCAAAGCAGGAAAACGGCGATCGCATCCACCATCGGGGCTGAAATCAAATAGGAAAACGTCACCCCCAAGGGAACCCCGGCCTTTAAAAAGCCAATAAACAGGGGAACCGCCGAACAGGAACAAAAGGGCGTGATCGCTCCGAGCATTCCTGCCAAGACATTGCCTGAGAATCGCCGCTTGCCTTCGAGAAAATGCCGCACCCGCTCAGGGGAAAGAAAACTTTGTAAATAACCAATCACAAAGCTAATCACCACCAACAGCGTTAAGACCTTGGGGACATCATAAAAAAAGAAGTGCAGGCTTGAACCCAAGGGGGATTCCACCGATAAGCCCAGGGCCTCCACCAGTTGCGTTGAAAGCCAATCAAAGGGATAGAAAAGATCAAACATGGTTCCCTCAGGCTGTCAACAGGGGTTGAATTTGGTCAGCACTCAGGACTTTGCCACTCGTCACCACCGCACCATTCACCGCTAAAGCTGGCGTGGACATCACCCCCCGCATCGCAATTTCCACGGGATCGGTAATGTGGAAAACTTCCGCCGCCAAGTCAAGAGCCGCCACCGCTTGCTTAGCGTTGGCTTCCAATTGTTGACACTTTTTGCAGCCGGTGCCGAGAATTTCAATCTTAATCATGGCCGAAATTGTTATAAAGGATACAGGCAAATCAAAGGTTTGCTTTTCCATTACCATCCTAGGCAATTCCCGATGTCGATTCTTTCTGCTGTTTTAGCCTCTAGTTTGTTGTTGGCGGCCACGCCCTCCCCCCTGGCACAACGCATGGATGCCCATGCAGTTTGCAATCCTGCTACGACCAATTGTTTTGAGCAACGGGTCGATCAGTTGATCGAAATTGTCGCGGGCTGTGTCGAAACTCGCAAGGTTGATGGCCCCATGACCTACACGGCTTGTACCCAGAATGGGGAACTGGTCAGCGCGGCGGAATTTTTAACGGAAGAAGGGGATGGCGTCACCTATTGGCTCGTGGCTGGGGAAGTGGTGGCTATCCGTTTTCCCCATAATGAGACACTCCTCTGGTTTAAAAACGGTCGGCTCGTTGAGGCCTATGAGGATGGTGTTTTCTTAGATCAGTTTTCTGAGTTGGACACAGCCTATTTAGAGGTGATGGCGGAAGATGGGGTGGCGGCAATTGTGCAGATGATGGTGGAGGCGGGAGACCAGTAGAGCCGCCGGTTGACAAGCGAAACTATGGCCAAACCCAAAAAACAACAGGATCACCGGGTCGGAACCTTCGGTGAAAAACGGGTGCAACTATGGCTTGAAGCCCAAGGATGGCAAATTCGCGCCCACCGCTGGCGATGCCCCTGGGGGGAATTAGACCTCATTGCCCAACCCTCTGGGCCGCCGGCCTTGGTGTTTATTGAAGTCAAAACTAGGGGAGAGCGATCTTGGGATCACCAAGGCCTCACCGCCATCACCCCCCAAAAACAAACCAAACTCTCCCAAACCGCCGCCTGTTTTTTGGGAAAATTTCCCCATTACAGCACCTGGCCCTGTCGCTTTGACCTGGCCCTTGTGCGCTATCAGGGCCCAATCACACCCGAACTCACTCCCGAGGAAATTACCCACCAATTCGCTATCTACGACTACATTGAGGGCATTTTTTAGGGGGAATGGGAGTTTTATGAACGCTGGCGAGAATCTAAGGAACAAAAAGGGGCCGGTTTAATTTGAGCCACTGCCTGCTGAAGGGCTTCGAGGCGATCGCTCACCCGTTGTTCTGGGGGCAGGTATTGGAAAATTTCCAACCGGTGGAGGCGATCGCTCACCTCCCCCCTCGCCCCCACCAAAAACACCGAGCGGCCCTTACTCACCGCCGTTTTCACCATTGTTTCTACCGCCAACGAAGCCGTCACCCCCAAAAACAGCACCGGGCTAAAATCCAAAATCAGCACATCATACCGCTCGATCATCCCCATCCGCTGGGCAATGGAACGAGCCGCCCCAAAACTCATCGCCCCCCCCAATTGAAACAGGAGAATCCGATTCTGAGCTTGGGCTAATAACGTCTGCTCCTCCGGCGCCAGGTGAAACGCCTCCGCCGCTGTGGTGATCAATTGCACCTGTTGCTGTTGGATCTTGCTGAGGCGTTCTAGGGTTAACACGTTGGCAATAAACACCCCCACCGCCACCGCCGTCACCAAATCCACAAACACCGTCAGGATCAGCACCAAATACATAATCCCCGTCGTTTTGTGGGAAATGCGATGGGCCCGGCGTAAAAAGCCCCAATCGACAATATCCACCCCGACTTTAATCAAAATCCCCGCCAGCACTGCATGGGGAATTTGGGACGTTAGGGGCCCCGCCCCCAAAACAATGCCCAGCAACACCACCGCATGGATCATCCCCGATAAGGGCGTGCGGCCGCCGGCTTTGATATTAATCACCGTTCGCATCGTCGCCCCAGCCCCCGGCAAGCCCCCAAACAGCCCCGCAATCAAATTGCCGATCCCTTGACCAATCAGTTCCCGATCTGAATCGTGTTGGGTTTGGGTGAGGTTGTCCGCGACTAGGGAAGTGAGGATCGAATCAATGGAGCCGAGGGCCGCCAAGATCAAGCCATAGCCAATCATCAGGGGCAGTTGATCAAGGGTAAAGGCAGGGAGTTGGAGATGGGGGAGACTTTGGGGAATGTCATCAATGCGCGGCATGGCCCCACGGGGAAAGGCGATGATCGAAACCACGGTACAAACCACCAACGCCAGGAGCGGCGAGGGAATGATCCGGTTTAACCGTGGCGGTGAGCCAAAGACAATCAGCAGCGTTAAAATCCCGATGCCGGTGGCGGCCCAGTTGGGTTGGGCTAGGGCCGCCGGGATCCCCCGGAGGGAGGTGAGAACATTGGCGCCGATGGGATAGCCGAGGAGGGGGGCAACTTGGATGATCAGGATAATAAAGCCAATGCCCGACATGAACCCGGAGATCACCGTATAGGGCATGAGGGTGATGTAGCGCCCCAGCTTGAACACCCCAAAGAGAATTTGAAACAGGCCGCTGAACATCACCACCGTAAAGGCCAGGGCTGTGCCTTGGTTGGGGTGTTGGAGCATTAAGGCGGCGAAAACCGTGCTCATGATCACGCTCATGGGGCCGGTGGGGCCGGAAATTTGGCTTGGTGTCCCTCCGAAGAGGGCGGCAAAAAAGCCGACGGCGATCGCCCCATATAACCCCGCCACAGCCCCCGCGCCGGAGGCCACCCCGAAAGCTAAAGCTAAAGGGAGGGCAACGATCGCCGCCGTAATCCCCCCAAATAAATCGCCGCGCAGATGGCCTGTTGATCGCAAAAAGAGTGGTGACATGGCATCCCCGCCTTCGATAATTCCTGAGGTTTAGGATACAGTGTTGCTGCCCCAGCTAGCGTTGATCAAGACACCAAAAATATGGCTGTTTTGCACCGGAAATCCTAAAATAAACGCTATTCCGCGATCATCATAAGGATGGGTCATGTTGCCGAAAGTTTGTTTAATTTTTAACCCGGTGGCGGGCCAAGGGGATGCGACAACAGATTTGGCGCTGATCCGCGATCGCCTCACCCCCCATTTCGATCTCACGGTTTACGAAACCACCCCCGACTGTGATGGGCAGGACTTAGCGAAACAGGCCAAACAGGAGGATTTTGCGGCGATCATTGCCTCCGGGGGGGATGGTACGGTGTCCATGGTGGCGGGGGCATTGATGGAAACGGGGATGCCCTTGGGGATTATTGCCAGAGGAACGGCCAATGCCTTTGCCAATGCCTTGGATCTGCCTACGGATGTGGCGGCGGCCTGTGATGTGATTATTCAGGGAAAAGTTAAGGCCATTGATGGTGGCTCCTGTAATGGTGCGCCGCTGATTTTATTGGCGGGGGTGGGATTTGAGGCGGAGGTGATTGAAACGGCCGATCGCCCCCTCAAGGATAAATTAGGGGCCCTGGCCTATTGGGTGGCGGGGGTGAAGGAGTTGCAAAACCTTCAGCCCTTTACGGTGGAATTGGAAACGGAGGATCAGGTGATCACGACGACGGCGATCGCCGTAACCGTGGCCAATGTGGCCCCCGCTACGTCAATTTTTGCCCAGGGGCCGGCAACGCTGAAAGCCGATGATGGCTGGCTGGATATTACCATCGTGGCCCCCACCACCTGGACAGGGGCGATCGCCGCCTCCCAACATCTGTTACAAACGGCGATCCAAAGCCGTGCTGCTGAACGGGATGATATTGGCTATCTCCAAGCCCAAAGGGTGAAAATTACCACCGATCCCCCGCAAAAGGTGGTGTTAGATGGGGAATTGGTGGAAAATACCCCCATTGAGGTTCGCTGTATTCCCCAAGGGTTAAAGGTCTATGTCCCCACGGAGCATATTGATGGGCCTGTGGAGAAGTTAACCGGATTGCCGGATTTGGAAGTTGTCCAAAAAACTCCAGAGCCGGAAAAATCTTAGCATTCCCTCAAATTTCAGACTAGGATGGGCAGTATTAGCAGCGAGTTATTGCGATACATCTATGGATATTCTGGCCTACACCTACGGTTATGCAGCCCACGAAGCTGAAGCCGGTATTACCTACGACTTTAGCGAGATCAACCTTTGGCAATCCACCCCCTGGCGATCGCTCTCCCATGGTTTATTTTTAACGATGCTCTCCATGGGGTTAATTGTGGGAGCGGTGGCAGTTGCCAACCCCGCCACCGCCCAAGTGCTCCGCAGCGGCATGAATGGTGAAGCCGTTGCTGAAGTGCAAAGCCTCCTCCGCAACCAAGGTTTTTCCATTGCCTACGGAGCCAATGGAGCTGGCCGGGGTCGCTTTGGCCCCCAAACTGAAACCGCTGTGCGCAATTTCCAGCGACGGGCCGGTTTAACTGTCGATGGTATTGTCGGCCCCCAAACCCTGAGCAGACTCCGGGGTGGCGGCCCTGGCACGGGCGGCCCCTCTCCCGCTCGCCCCAGCGCCCGAGTCTCAATGCTCGGCCCCAATTCCAAAGGGGATCAGGTGGCGGAACTGCAAACCCTGCTCCGCAACAAGGGCTATAGCATTTCCTACGGAGCCGATGGCAGTGGCCGAGGGGTCTACAACCAGAGCACAATCAACGCTGTGCGCCAGTTCCAACGGGATGCCAAGATCAGCGTTGATGGTATCGCCGGCCCCCAAACCTTCGCCGCCCTCCGGGGTGGGACTGCTGCCGCCGCCGCTCCGGCCCGGGCTGCCACCCCTGCCCCCGCCGCTTCCCAAGGACAATACCGCATCAACACCCGAACCCGCCCCCTCAATGTCCGCACCGGCCCCGGTGAGCAATATTCTGTAGCCACAACGTTGGCCCATGGCACAGTGGTGAATGTCACCGGTCAAACCAACGGCTGGGCCCAAATTGCCCCGGGCCGCTTTGTCACCACCCGCTTCATCCAAAGGATCTAAGCCCTCAAACCTGAGGATCCCCCCGGCTACGCCGACCCCCTTAATAAGGGGGTCAAATTCAGAACCCCCCTTGAAAAGGGGGGCAGGGGGGATCCTTCCCCACCTACCCCTCAAAGTTTAATGACTGATTGTATTATTATCGGAGCCGGCCCCGCCGGTACTGCGGCGGCCTATCACCTCGCCCGCCGTGGTTTGAGCGTGTTAATCCTCGAAAAAGGCACAACCCTAGGGAGCAAACCCTGTGGCGGCGGGGTTTCCCCCGCTGTGGCGGCTTGGTTTGACTTCGATTTTACAGAGGCGATCGCCACCACTGTTGATCAGGTGCGGTTCACTTGGCAACAGGGGGATCCCGTTGAAGCTCAGTTAAAAACGCAGCCGATGTGGATGGTGCAGCGGCCCGTGTTTGATCAATTCCTCCTCAACCAAGCCGAAACCGCTGGGGCTGAAATCAAAATGGCCACGGCAGTAACGGGGTTAAGTTTTGATGGTCAAGTTTGGCAGGTGGCAACGAGTCAGGGTATGCTCACCGCCCCCTATGTGATTGCTGCCGATGGAGCCGAGGGGCCTTGCGCCGCTTGGTTGGGTTTAAAGGGGACGGGGAAAAAGGCGATCTGTGCCACAGCGATAATTTCTGAACCCCCTAAGCTGGCCCACCAAGCCCAGTTTGATTTTGGTTCGGTGAAAAATGGCTTTATTTGGCAGTTTCCCCAGGGCGATGGGTTCGCTGGCGCGGATCGCACTGTCATCAGTGCCGCCGTCATGGATGGGGGCGGCAAACCGGCGGATTTAGTGCAACAGTTGGGCCGCTATGGGGGCAATGGGGCGATAGTTGAGGCGGGGGTGATGCGGTTATGGCATCAGCAAGCCCCCTTGCATGGCCAAAATTGCCTGTTGGTGGGGGATAGTGCCGGTTTAGCCGATCCCCTTTTGGCGGAAGGAATCCGCCCGGCGTTGCTCAGTGGGGTGAAGGCGGCAGAGGCGATCGCCGCTGCCCAGGGGGGCGACGGCCAGGCCCTCGCCCGCTATAGCCAGGAGATGCAAACCGCTTGGGGTCATGATATGGCCCTCGCCCAGCGGTTAGCGGGTCTCTTTTATAAATTCACCAAACTTGCCTATAAGGTGGGGGTGAAGCAACCCATCGCCACCCGGTTAATGAGTCAGATTCTTTGTGGTGAATTGAGCTATTCCGCCGTGACAGATCGGGCGTTTCAAACGCTGAAAAAGAACCT
>RECT01000200.1 GCA_007693875.1 Spirulina sp. DLM2.Bin59 | reverse complement strand
CAAGCCAGATGTCCGGTAAATTCAGGGGCAGATTAACCGCCAGTTGAATCCGTTTTTTGAGGGCTTGTTGTTTAATAAAGGTAATGCTCGATTGACACAAGGGGGCGATGGCGGTCGGGGCGCATTCTAACTCCACCTGGCCAGATTCAATCTTGGCCACATCCAAAATGTCGTTAATCAGAGCCAGCAAATGGGAACCACTACTTTCAATGGTGTTGAGGGCTTTAATTTGCCGCTCATTCACTGGCCCAAACACCCCTTCTTCTAGCCCTTCCGTCATGCCTAAAATGGCATTGAGGGGGGTGCGGAGTTCGTGGCTCATATTGGCGAGAAATTCATCCTTGAGGCGGGTGGCGCGGATTAGTTCTTGATTGCGCTGGGTGAGTTGTTCCTCCGCCTCTTGACGTTCGCCGAGTTCCTGGTGCAACTGCTCGAAGAGGTGGGATTGTTGGATGGCGATCGCCAATTGATTGGCAACTTGCTGCAAGAGTTGAGCTTCCGATTCCCGCCACACCCGTTGTTGATGGCAAGCGTGAACCACCAACACCCCCCACAGCTTGTTACTGCGCGGGCCAATCCAGCGATGATCTTCTCCACAATGGAGTTCTTGGAGAATCGGGGCGACAATTTTCGACTGAATCCGGCCAAGCTGGCAATAGGCCAAGAGGCCATCTGTCTCAATGTCATCCATCACATCCGGCACAATTCGGGGCTGCCCCTGCCCATAATGGGCCAAAATTTCCTGGGGCCAGATTTCAGCATCCCAATGTATTGCTTTAAGGCTGGGGAGATCAGCAGCCACCGCTTCGGCAACGATGGCACTGTGGCCATCGTTGCCCACCTGAAACACAATGACGCGATCGCCCTGCAATAGCTCCTGTACCTGTTGGGTAGCGATGGCCAAAATCTCCGGCAAATCTAGGGATTGACGAATTTGACCCAGGATAAATTCGAGGGTGGTTTGCTGTCGCAGTTGCTGGGCAATATCGAGTTCTACTTGTTTGCGGGTGGTGATGTCAAATTGAACGGATAAAAAGCGCGTGGGTTCACCTTGGGGATTTAAAAAGGGAATGATTGTTGAATCCACCCAATAAATATCACCATTTTTGGCACGGTTACAAATTTCATCCCGCCAAACGCGACCGGCTAAGATCGTTTTCCACATTTGCGCGAAAAATGGCTGAGGATGGTAGCCAGAGTTGACGATATGGGGGCTTTTGCCGAGAATTTTCCCATAGCTATAGCCAGAAATGGATTCAAACCGTTCATTAACGTAGAGAATGCTGCCTTTGATATCTGTGCTGAGGACAATGGCAGATTGATCGAGGGCAAATTTAAACGACTCCAGTTCTTGAACCAGTTTTTGGCGTTCTAGTTCGCTGTGCTTGCGATCGCTAATATCCGTATGCGTCCCCAGAAACCGGAGGGCCTTGCCCATCTCATCCCGTTCCACAATCCGCCCCTGGGCTAAAATCCAGCGATAGGAGCCATCTTTAGTGCGGAGACGATGCTCATTGCGATAAACCTCCGTTTTCCCTGCGATATGCTCCTCCACATCTTTGTAGGTATGGGCTAAATCATCAGGATGAATACGACTTTCCCATGCACTGAACTCGTTAGCAAGCTCATCTTCTCCATAGCCTAACATCCCTTTCCATTGCTTATTGAACCACAACTCCCCGGTTGGAACATCCCAGTCCCATAGCCCGGTATTGGAGGATTCCAGGGCCAGTTGTAAACGCAGTTGGCTTTCTTCGAGGGCATTTTCATAGCGCTTACGATCACTAATATCCACCACCACACAAACACAACTTTCTGA
Organism: Spirulina sp. DLM2.Bin59; assembly: GCA_007693875.1. GTDB lineage: Bacteria > Cyanobacteriota > Cyanobacteriia > Cyanobacteriales > Spirulinaceae > Spirulina. The sequence continues at coordinate 8,106 of RECT01000200.1, read as the reverse complement.
ATCATGGGACAGCATAGCCACCCCCAATAATACCGGCACGCGATGGCCATCACGATGCCAATAGACCTTTTCAAAGGGTTCGATGGAATGATAGGTGAGCAGATGATAAATGGCCTCAATATCCTGCTGTTGATATTCTGGCGGTGTAATTTCCGCCCAGTTCAATTGGCCGGACTGGAGATCCTCGCGGCTATAGCCCAACATTGCTAAAAAGCGATCATTCGCATCGGTGATCTCTCCGGCAAAATTGGTGAACATCATCCCCACCACATTAGATTCAAACACACGGCGAAAGCGGGTTTCACTTGCCTGCAACTCCAGTTGTGCCTGACGCATATGGGTGACATCTAAATTCACACCAATCATGCTTTGGGGCTGGCCCGCCGCATCCCGCACTAGCACCCCGTAGGCGCGAATATAGTGAAGGCTACCATCGGGATGGATAACCCGAAATTCAGTATTATATTCCGCTTCTCCCACAGCAGCTTGCTGAAGGAGGGCCTCGGTTTGGGGACGATCCTCCGGGTGTAGGCCATTGGCCCAAACTTCGTAGGGAATCATGGCTTGACCCTCGGCTTCAACCCCATAGAGGCTGTACATCCGCTCATCCCAGGTAATCCGATTCTGGGGAATATTCAACTCCCAACAGCCAATGGATCCCGAAGAAAGGGCAATACTAAGCCGTTGGGATACTTTGGCTAATTCGGCTTCTGCCTGTTGACGGGCGGTAATATCCCGGAAGATGCCTTGCACAATGGTGTTATCCCCCACGGGAATGATCGTCCCGGAGAGATCGACGGGAATTTGATGACCATTGGCATGGAGGATGCGGGCATTGAGGATTGTACGATGCTGTTGACTGATCACTTTCTTAAAGGCCTGGGTGATCCGCTGTAACTCTTCCGGGGGGTAGAGTTGGGAGTAGTGGAGTTGGGTCAGCGCTTGGCGGGAGTAGCCAAATAATTCTTCGGCGGCAGTGTTGGCTTCGATGATGTAGCCTTCGGGGGTCGCGAGGAGAATGGCATCGCTGGCCCCTTCCATGAGGGCGCGATAGCGGGCTTCCCGGACTTCGAGTTCCGCTGCCCGGCTTTCCAAGAGGGAAATCCGCTCTGCTTCGAGGTGCATTACCTTTTTTTCCAGCACCTGGGCGAGGTTGTAGAGTTCTAGGGGGTTAAAGGCCTTCAACATGCTGGTTTGGGTGATAATCCCTAACAATTCCCCCTGTTCACCCGCCACAATGACCCGGCGGATTAAATGCTGCGCCATCATTTCCTGCACAGTCCACAGGGATGCTTCCGGGGCAATGGTAAATACAGGGCTACTCATCACCATGCGGGCTGTGGTTGCGGTTAATTTGAGGCCCAAGGCCTGCAACTGGACGAGATCCCGTTCTGTGATTAGGCCCACGGCCCGCTGAAAAGGGGCATCGGGAGTACCACCGGGCAGCGTAATCACTATGCAACTCACCCGGTGCGTTGTCATGAGGCGGGCAATCTCGAGCATTGAGTGATCCGGGTCGGCGGTGAGAACCTGCTCCGTCATCACCTCCCTCACTGAACGCAAGCGCAAAAGATCAATGGGGCGGGTCTGTTGCCGTAGGCTTTCGTGGGTGATCAGACCGATGAGGCGATCGCCATCATCGACAATGGGGAGGTGGCGAATGTGATGGTGTTTGAATAATTCGATCGCAGCAAACAGGTCGGTGATGTCAGATTCACGACGGGTGATCACCGGCTCTGTCATCACCTCCGCCACCGGCAGACGATCGAGGGGACATTCTTGGGCGCTGAGGCGTACCACATCCCGCTCGGTGAGAATGCCACGCACCCGACCCTCTGCGATGACAATTACCACGCAACTGGATCTGGTTGAGATGTGATCATCTTCCTCACCATTGGTCTGGCATTGGATCTGTAAGCCCCCCATGAGGGCGATCGCCTCCTGCACTGTGGCATCAGGGGCAAGGGTCAGCGGATGAGCGAGGATCGCACCTTTTAATTCAGCCGGATTCAGGGAAAAATTCACAGCAACACCATCAGAAAAGAGTGCACAGGGTGATTTGACAACCCCTATTTACTATGATAGCCGAGGGAGAAATTGATCCTCAATATCCGCTGCATTGAGGGGCTTGGCAAATAGATAGCCCTGGCCAAACTCACAATCGAGATGCTGAAGCCAAGCTAACTGTGCTTGGGTTTCAATCCCTTCCGCAACAACCGTCAACCCCAATTGTTGAGCAAGGGTGATAATTGTTTCCACCACTTGATAGGAAGAATTAGAAGCCGTGCTATTTGGATTAATCACATGAATAAAGGAACGGTCAATTTTTAGTATATCCACAGGGAAGCGGTGTAAATACCCGAGGGAAGAATACCCCGTGCCAAAATCATCGATACTAATTTGCAGGCCCCGCGATCGCAACGCTTGGGTGAGGGCGATGGCCATCTCCGCATTATCCATAATCGCGCTTTCGGTAATTTCTAACTTGATCGCGGTGGGATCGACCCCCGTTTCCATCAAAATCTGATCAACATCCGCCAACAACGTCGGCGACGTAAATTGCCGCACCGACAGATTGACACTCATGGTTAGTTTCGGCCCCCCCCGACGATGCCAAATTTTCAACTGCTCACAGGCTTGGCGCAACACCCACAGCCCCACGGACACAATTAACCCCGTCATTTCCATGGAGGGAATAAATTCCCCTGGGGATACTAGGCCACGGCTGGGATGTCGCCACCGGATCAGGGCTTCAAACCCCGCAAGCTGTTCTGTCCGTAAATCAAAAATCGGTTGGTAGTGAACGATAAAATCCGATTGCTTCAAGGCCAGTTGTAAATCATTCTCCAATGTCAATCGCTGCAACATGGCCACATGCATTTGTGAGTCAAAAATTTGATAACTGCTTTTGCCCCGCAACTTCGCTTGATACATGGCCGTATCGGCATCTTGAAACAGCCGCTCCCCATCCTGATCAGGCTGTGTCGTTTTAGCCACGCCAATACTGACAGTGATAAAAATTTCACAACTTTCAACCCAAAAAGAAGCAGTAAAGCTGGCTAATATTCGCGCCACAAAAACTTCAAGCTGATCATCACAATCCCCATTTTCAATCAAGATCGAAAACTCATCCCCCCCTGTACGCCCCAGTAATTGCCCAGGGGAAATTTGGCGGCTGAGACGTTGGGCGATCGCCACCAACAACTGATCCCCCACCTGATGCCCAAAGGAGCCATTTACTAACTTAAATTGATTACAATCCAACGTCATTAACCCCCAATGGATTTGCCTAATCTCCTGCCGTTCCTTAAACATTTGCAGCAATCCCGCTCGGCTGGGCAATCCTGTTAGGGCATCCTGAAAAACCATCTGTCGGAGTTGGGTGGTGCGGCGCTGCACCATCGCCTCTAAACGGTTGTTAAACTCCTCAAGCTGTTGATATTGTTGGCGAATCCGGAGCATTGACCGCACCCGTGCCGTCAGTTCCATCCGGTTCACCGGCTTACTGATAAAATCATCTGCGCCAGCACTGATACATTGCACTAAATCCGCCTTCGTCGTCAGGGCCGTCACCATAATAATCGGCACGGATTGCCACCGTTCCATCGCCTTCAAACGGCGACAACATTCGATGCCATCCAGGCCCGGCATCATCACATCTAGCAAAATCAAATCCGGCTTAAAAATATCTAAAGACTGTAAAGCATCTTGGCCGCTGGCAGCATAGTGAAGCCGGTGACTCTCATGGGCTAAGAATGTCTCGATAACATCAAAGTTATTCGGTTCATCATCAATAACCAAAATTGAAAACATAAGCCTGATCCTTATTTCTAAGCAAAATTACCACCAAAATTCCGTCAATTTGGGCTATTAATCAAAGCAGTGATCTAGACGCTCAACATCATTCTGGATCAACCCACAATGGCAGGATCACCTTTACTTGTGTTTCCTGATTATAGACACTATTGATCTTTAATTCACCCCCCACGCTTTCAACAATCTTATTGATGATTTTTAAGCCTAGACCAACGCCCTGCTGCTCATAAAATTTACGCTCAAACTGCATAAAAGCACCGACCTTACGCAAATGCTCTTCGGTCATACCGCGACCAAAATCATGAACCGAAAAAACAAACCGATTATCGAGGATATTGCTACGAACTTTAATCGGGGTTCCAGACTGCGAAAATTTGATGGCATTATCGATCAACTCTCTAATGATCGTATTGAGATAGCGATCGCTTAGGGCCAGGACTGCATCGGTCAACTGGATCACCAAATCCCCTTGGCGATCTGCTTTTTTAACAATTTTCATCAAAGAAGATTGGATGATGTTAGCATCAAAATAAGTCTGAGGTTCCTCCAGGATGTAGTCATAGGTTGGTTCCAGACGATGGGCCATTAATTCTAATTCTAGATAGATTAAAAACTTCTTAGTGAGTGCTTCTAACCGTAGTGCTGACTCCTCCGCATAGCCAATCAATTCCTGGATCTCCTCGATAGGCATCGTCTCTAGATCTTCTTTGATTAAGCTAATCATACCCAACATGCCGTTGAGGGGTGTATTCAACTCATGGGAAAGACTAGAGGCTAAATTACCCCGCAGTTCACTGAGACTATTTTCCAGGAGATGAATGGTATTGTTTTGGAGATGGGCCAGGCTTTGAATATTGTCGTACTGCTGTTTAATCCGTAGCATCGAATGAATCCGGGCCCGCAACTCTAAGGCGTTGACGGGTTTGCTAATAAAGTCATCGGCTCCGGCACTTAAACAGGCGGCTAAATCGGACTTGGCGGTGAGGGCCGTCACCATGATGATCGGCACAACCTGCCACTGATCCATGGCGCGAATCTGCCGACAGACTTCAATACCATCAATGCCGGGCATCATCACATCCAGGAGGATGAGGTCGGGGTTAAAGGTGTCCAGGTTGGCGATCGCCCCAACCCCATTGGCGGCATAATGTAGCTGGTAATTTTGCTCAGTTAGCAGCGTTTCAATAACATCGAAGTTATTCGGTTCGTCATCAACGACAAGAATTGAGGGTATATTCATCTACTGTTCCTGTAGTGGGGTAAGAAGGCACAATTTCTGTAAATTCAGACTGTTCACTGGCTGTGAATCTGCTGAACCAGTCTATGCCCCCAGTTGCTAAACAGGCATCCTGATGATAGCTAACGACGTTTAATCTTCATCGACAATCACAATGGTGATGTTATCGGAACCACCGTTATTCTTGGCCACCTCCACAAGGGCCTGGATCGCCACTTCCCCATCGGGTTCAGCGAGGAGTTGCGCCAGGATTTGGGAATTTTCCACTTCTTCCGTGAGACCATCGCTACAGAGGAGACAGCGATCGCCCCCTTGAATATCCACCCTTTGCACATCCAACCGCTGTAGATCCCGCCGCCCCAAACATTGGGAGAGAACATGCCGCCAGGGATGGTTCCGGGCATCCTCCGGGGAAAGATCGCCCATCTTCATCGCCCGGGCCACCCAGGTTTGATCTTCGGTGATCTGCTCCAAATCTTCACCCCGCAGCCGGTAAAAGCGGGAATCGCCAATGTGGCCGCACCAAGGTTCCCCATCTCGGAACAACAAAACAACAACGGTTGTCCCCATATCGGCCCGCTCTGGGTGGGTATCCTGGTCGTCGATAATATCTTGATTGGCTTCCCAAATCGCCTTTTCAAGGAGTTCATCGGAGCCAATCTCCGCCTCCCAATTTTCATCGAGATAGGTTCTAATCGTTGTCGTGGCGATGCGGCTGGCCTCCTGACCCCCAGCATGCCCCCCCATCCCATCGGCCACAATACAAAACCGGCCATCGGGATCAATGTAAAAATCATCTTGATTCACCGAGCGAAGAACGCCGGTATCTGTAATGCCTTTAAAACGACGTGCCATATCTCCTGTGTCACTGTGTAATGAGTATTTTCTTCCATTGCGATTTTAGTTCGATTAGCGAACAGTGGCACGTTATGGTAAGCGATCGTAACGATTAATCTGTCGCGTCAGGCGCACCACGAGGATAGCCATGGCCCCGGAAGCGATCGCCGCCAAGATCGCCAGCGTCACCTTGCTATTCACCACCAGAATCGTACCGCAGACCAAAAAACCCACTAATAAAATCGAGTAATTCGTCAGCATCTGCACCATCCCAAGGCGGCGGAGAATGCGATCGGACTCACTCGATCGCACCCGCACCCGAATATCGCCGCGATCCAGTTTTTCAATCGTATCCTCAATGCGGCGGGGCAACCCCAGGGCGGTGCTGCTCACTTGGGCCGCCTGCCGCCCTAGCTCATCAAGGATGCTATTGCCGTTATTAGAGTTATTCGTCATCAGATCCATTGCAAAGGGTTGAGCCACTTCCATAAAGCTAAATTCCGGATCCAGACCCTTGCCCACCCCCTCCAGGGTGGAAAAAGCCCGCATCACGAAGGTGAAGGTGGCGGGAAAACGAAAGGGTTGATCATAGGCGATTTCATACAAATCATCACTAATCGCGCCCACGGACTGCTCCTCAAAGGGCTTATCCATGAAGTTATCGAGCATATACTGCACCGATCGCCGCACCGGCCCCATGTCCCCCGTGGGCTGTAATGCCCCCAAGTTCACCAGGGAATTAATGACGCGATCGCCATTCTTCTCGGCAATGCCAAAGAGGGTTTCCATCAACCCCGATCGCACATTGGCGGTAATCCGCCCCATCATCCCGAAATCATAGAAGATCATCGCCCCATCGGGGGCAACGGCAATATTGCCGGGATGGGGATCGGCATGGAAAAAGCCATTATTGAGCAACTGCTCTAGATAGGCCTCTGCCCCCTGACGAGCCAAAAGCTTGCGATCTAACCCAGCGGCCTCCAACGCCTCATAATGGCTAATCTTAATCCCCGGCACATATTCCAACGTCAGCACCCGAGGGGAGGTATAGCGCCAATAGACCTTGGGAACCCGCACCCAATCAAACTCGCGAAACTGCCGCCGGAAAGTGTCGGCGTTCTGCCCCTCTAGTAAATAATCCGTCTCCTCCCACAGAATCCGGCAACATTCCTCATAAATTCCCAACCAATCTCGACCCCGACCCCAACGGGGATGGTTTTGGAAATATTGCGTAATGCGGCGCAGAATTTCCAGATCAATGGTGAACAGTTGCTTAAGCCCCGGCCGCTGCACCTTCACCACCACATCCTCGCCATTGTGGAGTTGGGCGCGATGGACTTGGCCTAAGCTGGCGGCGGCGAGGGGGGTGGGATCGAAGCTGGCGAAGAGTTCGGTGAGGGTTTTGCCGGTATCGGTTTCGATAATTGCCTTGACGCGATCGAAGGAAAAGGCGGGAACCCGGTCTTGGAGTTTGGTTAATTCCGAGACATATTCCACGGGGAAGAGATCCCCCCGCGTGGAAAACAGTTGCCCGACCTTAATAAACGTTGGCCCCAGTTCGAGGATATTTTCCCGCACCCACACCGCCTGTTTTTGGCGGCGTTTGCGGCGTTTTTCCTCGCTATAGCCCCCGGGATAGCTCCATTTTTTGGCATCCCACCACAATTCAGCAACGAAAGTGAGGACAAATCGCCAAATGTCGGTACGCCGTCGCAGGGGGGAATAGTGGTCACGGTTCCACTGATAGCGGGATTTGCCGGCCTCCATGGGGGCCGGCATTTCGTCCGTGGAGGACGTTGGGGAATAGGAGAGGGAGGTTTGGGAGAGAGCAGACACGCGGTTTTATGAAAAGGGTTTATGAAAATGAGCACAGAGCGCGGGAGGTTAAGCCCGGTACTGGGTGAGGGTTGATCGCAGCCGGGCAATTTCCGCTCGCAGATCGTCGATGGTTTCCTGTAAATCCGTGGGGGAGGGGGGGGCGGCGTTGGTTTCGCCGGGGCCTTGGGTTTCAAATTGGCTCAGTTCGCGATCGGCGCGGCTGAGGACTTCGGTGGTGAGTTGACGGAGGTTTTCCCGCTGTTCGGCTTCAAATTTACCGAGGTCGCTGAGGGCGTTGGTGAGGCTATGCTCCACTTTTTCACCGAGGACGGTGGCAAGGGCGCGGCCAACAAAGAAAGCACGGGTAACGGGATCGCTCATGGGGGGGGGTTCAGTTT
>RECT01000328.1 GCA_007693875.1 Spirulina sp. DLM2.Bin59 | reverse complement strand
TTATTGAACAATAAATCAACATCGGGAAAACTGCTGCGTGGTGGTTCCTGGGGCAACTGCCCGGAGCTCTGCCGTTCTGCCGTCCGCAGCAACCGCACCCGCGACGGCAAGGGCTACGGCATCGGTTTTCGTGTCGTCGCCCCCAGAACTCTTTGACCCTCTACCCTTTTTCCCTCTTTCCCTCTTCCTGGCGCGGAGCGCCTTTTTTTATTTTTTCTTAAAGATGACCCTCGACCACAATATGGTTTCATGGAGAAGGGTTATAATTTTAAATGCAATGGACGAATTGCCAATCATTCAAAAAACCTACGACTTAATACAATGGTACGTCCCCGTCCTGAACCGCCTACCCCGTGATCATAAAATGATGCTAGGAGAGCGCATAGCAAAATTCATAGAAGTAGGGTGGGCATTGCCCACCCTGTTTAGTTTAGCATAGTTGGATGGAGCGTTAAGAATGCGTGCTACTTCACAGCGGCGGGCATTCCTAAAATGTCCTCGATCTTCGGCATTTCCTCCAACGGAATCACCCGACCCTCATCCTCAAACCCCGCGATTTGATCGAAATTGAGATAACGGTAGAGATCTGCCGCAAAAGGATCAATCTTCTGCGTCACGATCGCCATATACTCCGCCACCGTCGGAATCTTACCCAACAGCGCACAAACCGCCGCCAACTCCGCCGAACCCAGGTAGACCTGCGCCCCCTTGCCCATGCGGTTATTGAAATTCCGGGTTGAAGTCGAAAACACCGTCACCCCATCCTCAACCCGCGCCTGATTCCCCATACAAAGAGAACAACCCGGCATCTCCGTCCGCGCACCCGCAGCGGCAAAAATGCCATAGATCCCCTCCTCCCGCAGTTGCTTTTCATCCATCCGCGTTGGGGGACAAATCCAGAGCCGACCCTTCACCGGGCCAGCCCCCTCCAGGATTTTTGCCGCCGCCCGGTAATGGCCAATGTTCGTCATACAAGACCCAATAAACACCTCATGGATCGTATCCCCGGCACATTCAGACATTAACTTGACATTATCCGGATCATTCGGAGCCGCCACAATGGGCTCCTTAATCTCATTCAAATTCACCTCCAAAATATCCACATATTCCGCATCGGGATCAGCGGCCATTAGCTCCGGATTCGCCAGCCATTGCTCCATTTTCGCCACCCGCCGCATCAGCGTTGTGGCATCTTGATAGCCCCGCGCCACCATATTCGTGAGCAGTGCCACATTGGAGCGTAAATATTCCGCCACCGTTGCCTCACTCAACTTAATCGTTGAGCCAGCACAAGACCGTTCCGCCGTTGCATCGGTCAATTCAAAAGCCTGCTCCACTTTCAGATCCGGCAACCCTTCCATTTCCATGATCCGACCGTTAAAGACGTTGATTTTATCGCCCTTACCCGCCGTTAATTTGCCCTGCTGCATCGCCACCCAAGGGATTGCGTTGACAATATCCCGCAGGGTTACGCCGGGTTGCAATTCCCCGGTAAACTTCACCTTTACCGATTCCGGCATATCCAAAGGCATCGCCCCCAACGCCGCCGCAAAGGCCACCAACCCTGAACCCGCCGGGAACGAAATCCCCAAGGGGAAACGGGTATGGGAATCGCCCCCCGTGCCGACGGTATCCGGTAATAACATCCGGTTTAACCAAGAATGGATAATGCCATCGCCAGGCCGGAGAGCCACACCGCCCCGCGTTGAGAAAAAGTCCGGGAGATCCTTCTGGGTTTTAATATCCACCGGCTTGGGATAGGCAGCGGTGTGGCAGAAGGTTTGCAGCGTCAGATCGGCAGAAAACCCCAGGCAAGCCAGTTCCTTCAGTTCGTCGCGGGTCATCGGCCCCGTCGTGTCCTGGGAGCCGACGGTGGTCATCAACGGTTCGCAGGCCGTGCCGGGACGCACACCGGGCAGGCCGCAGGCTTTGCCCACCATTTTTTGGGCGAGGGTGAAGCCTTTGCTGGTTTCCGTGGGGATGGTGGGACGGGTGAACCGTTCACTGGGCGGTAAACCCAAGGCTTCACGGGTTTTGTCCGTGAGGCTCCGGCCAATTAACAGGGGAATGCGACCGCCGGCCCGCACCTCATCCATGATTGTTTCCGGCTTGAGGCTGAACGTGGTCAGGGTTTCCCCGGCAGCGTTGGTGATTTTCCCCTCGTAGGGATGAATCGTGATCACATCGCCGGTATTTAAACTGTTCACGTCGCATTCAATGGGCAATGCGCCGGAATCTTCACAGGTATTGAAGAAGATGGGGGCGATTTTGCCGCCCAACACCACGCCGCCCGATCGCTTGTTGGGGATAAAGGGAATGTCGTTGCCAATGTGCCACAGCATCGAATTAGCGGCAGATTTGCGGCTGGAGCCAGTGCCCACCACATCCCCCACATAGGCGACGGGGTGGCCCTTTTCCTTGAGTTGGGCAATGGTGGCCAACCCTTCCGGCATCCGCGTTTCCAGCATCGCTAGGGCATGGAGGGGGATATCCGGGCGCGTGGTGGCGTGGGGGGCGGGGGAAAGGTCGTCGGTGTTGGTTTCGCCAGGAACTTTAAAGACCGTGACGGTGAGGGTTTCGGGGAGTTTGGGCTTGCTAATAAACCAGGTGGCATTGGCCCAAGCGTCGATCACCTGTTTGGCGTGGGGGTTGACTTCCGAGAGTTTTAAAACATCGTTGAAGGCATCGAAGACGAGGGTGGTTTGACAGAGGGCGATCGCCGCCGTCCGAGCCACTTCCTGATCCCGCGCTTTCAACAAACTGACGAGGGACTGCACATTATAGCCCCCCACCATCGTCCCCAGCAGATCCACCGCCCCCTGTTTGGAAATGAGGGGGCAAACCGTTTCCCCCTTGGCAATGGCGGTTAAAAATCCCGCTTTTACATAGGCCGCTTCATCCACACCAGGGGGGACGCGATCGCGCAACAGCATCAACAATTCTTCTTTCTCTGCCCCTGGGGGATTTTTGAGCAGTTCGCAGAGTTCAGCGGTTTGTTCCGCATTGAGGGGGAGGGGCGGAATCCCTAGGGCGGCCCGCTCGGCGACATGGTTGCGATAGGCTTCTAACATTGTATTCTCCGTAAACGCGCAAAAAGCAAGGAATCGTGTTGTAGATCACTGTAATCCTTCTGCTCACCCTAGGGGAGAGCAAGGCGATCGCGCAACTCCGGGTAGAAACAGCCCAGAGCTAGGCCCACCCAAGTCCCCCCGGCTTTCCTGCCTGGATTTTCATCAATATTTCCTGACACCCCCAGCGGGGGAAAACCACAAAAAAGGGGACGTGAGCCACGTCCCCCAGTGCATTAAAAGTGAATTAAACCGGTTGCCTACACCGCAGCGGCTTGGCGTTCCTTGGTTTCCTTAATCACCTCTTCCGCCACATTGTTGGGACAAGGGGCGTAATGGGCAAACAGCATCGAGAACTGACCCCGACCGGAGGTCATCGTCCGCAGATCGCCAATGTAGCCAAACATTTCACTCAAGGGCACATCAGCCTTAATCCGTACCCCCGTCGGCCCCGGCTCTTGGGATTTAATCATCCCCCGCCGCCGGTTGAGATCGCCAATCACATCCCCCATGTAGTCATCGGGGGTAAACACATCCACCGCCATGATCGGCTCCAGCAATTGCGGGCCCGCCTTGGGTAAGGATTGACGGTAGGCAGCACGGGCGGCGATTTCAAAGGCGATCGCCGAAGAATCCACCGGGTGATAACCCCCATCGGTGAGCGTCACCTTCAGATCCACACAGGGGAACCCTGCCAGCGGCCCCTTCTCAATGCTATTCTCAAACCCTTTTTGCACCGCCGGCCAAAATTCCCGGGGCACATTCCCCCCCGTCACCTTCGATTCAAACTGGAAGCCCGTGCTCACTTCACCCGGCTCCAACACATAATCGATCTTGGCGTATTGACCCGAACCGCCGGACTGTTTCTTGTGGATGTAGGTATCTTCGATCCGTTTCGTGATCGATTCCCGGTAAGCCACCTGGGGTTTACCCACTTCCACCTCAACGCCGTGGGTACGCTTGAGAATATCCACCTTAATATCCAGGTGCAATTCCCCCATCCCCTTGAGAATGGTTTCACCGCTCTCCTGATCGGTTTCCACATGGAAGGAGGGATCCTCTTGCACCATCTTGCTCAGAGCCATCCCCATCTTCTCATCCGCCCCCTTCTTCTTGGGCTTGACGGCAATGGAAATCACCGGATCCGGGAACACCATCGGCTCCAGGGTGGCAGGCTCTTTGGGATCGCAAAGGGTGTGGCCGGTTTGGACGTTCTTCATCCCGACGATCGCCACAATATCCCCCGCATGGGCCGAGTCAATTTCCTCACGGGAATCCGCGTGCATTTCCACCAAACGGCTAATCCGTTCCGTTTTACCCGTGGCGGTATTGAGGATCGTGTCCCCTTTTGAGAGCATCCCCGAATAGATCCGCGTGAAGGTCAAGGCCCCAAAGCGGTCATCCATAATCTTGAACGCCAAAGCCCGCAGGGGTTTATCAATTTCAGCGGTGGCATATTCGCCGGTTTCGTTGCCTTCGAGATCCACCTCAGGCTGAGGATTCACCTCTAAGGGGTTGGGGAGATAATCCACGACAGCATCCAGCACCAATTGCACCCCCTTATTTTTAAAGGAGGAACCGCAATAGGTGGGGAAAAACGCCAGATTCCGCGTACCGGTGCGAATACAGGTCTTAATGGTTTCGAGATCCGGCTCTTCCCCTTCTAGGTATTGCTCCATGGCTGCATCGTCGTGCTCCACCGCTAACTCGATTAACTCTTCGCGGTAAGCTTCCACATCATCCACCATGTCAGCGGGGACTTCTTGAACGGAATAGTTCAGCGGATCGCCAGAATCATCCCAGATCCAGGCTTTGCGGGTGAGGAGATCCACCACACCGGTAAAGTCATTTTCAACGCCAATGGGCAGCGTCATCACCAAGGGCTGCGCCCCCAGGACATCCTTCACCTGTTTAACGACCCGGTAAAAATCCGCTCCGGTGCGATCGAGCTTGTTGACGTAGATAATCCGGGCCACTTTGGAATCGTTGGCGTAGCGCCAGTTGGTTTCCGATTGCGGCTCCACACCACCGGAACCACAAAACACACCCACACCGCCATCAAGCACCTTCAGAGAGCGGTACACCTCAATGGTGAAGTCAACGTGGCCCGGGGTGTCGATGATGTTGAGTTGGTGTTCTTTCCAAAAACAAGAGGTTGCCGCCGATTGAATCGTGATGCCACGCTCTTGCTCCTGCTCCATGAAGTCCGTGGTTGCCGCCCCATCATGGACTTCCCCGATTTTGTGGATTTTACCGGTGAGCTTGAGGATTCGTTCGGTGGTGGTGGTTTTGCCTGCGTCAACGTGGGCAAAAATCCCGATGTTGCGATAGCGCGTGATGTCTTTCTTCATATTGGCGTTTTTCTAGTTGAGTGGCGACCAGCGTTAGTGACTACCTTAAAGGGATGCTTTAGAGGAAATCGCAGCCACCCCCTTACCCTTGGGTCAAGTCTCCATGGGGATACCTTGGGTGATGGACATTAGACCCAAGGCGGCGGATGGCGGTTTTTATAATAATTGTAAAGGGTTTATGTCCCTACTATGGGGGCCGGGGGGGAGATTTTTCTGAGTTGAGGGCTTTGGCGTAGCCTCTCCCTTGCAGCCTCGCCTCCCTTTGCGCCTTGGATACACCACTCAATCTTAAAATTTTGTGAGCGTTTCTGTTGTAGTTTTACGAAGCGCGGCCCAGGCCCCAGAACCAGAGGTTAGACTAAAAGGAGGCAACTATAGCGATGTTGTCCGGAATCAGCGGATCTGCCCTTGAGGGGAACAAAAGGGAACCGGGAAAAACCTGAAGGTTTTCTCGACGGATTGCTGTGGTTGCGGGTTGGACGGATTGGCTTTAAACGCAGAGGAGTGCAGAGAATATGTTAGGTTTTACCGCAAAACAAACAAAATGGCAAGCTTTTTTCGCCGTGGCGATCGCCCTTTTGGGGAATATCACCCTTGCAACCGTGGCCCAAAGTGAACCCCAGCAACCCAGGCAATTGCCAGAGGCGATCGCCCTTCCCAATGGTACCCACTTTTACGGCCAAGCCCCCCAACGGGATCAGTTAGCGGTGGAATATTTGGTGTTCACCGTTGATCAGGGTCGCGTCCAAGGCGCAGCCTATCACGTTCAATCAGAATATGCCTGCTTTACCGGCACAGTCGCCCCCGATACCCTGCAACTGGCGATTACCGACCCCTACACCGAAGAAGTGAGTGATTATGCGATCGCCCTCCAAGGAGAAACCATCATCGTCGCTGGCGAAGCCCAACGCCAAACCAGCTTAAAGGGCTACCATGCCCTCGGTGAACTGGGGGAACTGGAGCGATCGCTCCTCGCCGCCTGCACGACCCGTTAAATTTCCCCATCAACTTATGAGCAAACCTCTCCCTCCCGGAGAGGTTTTGCTATCGGTTCCCACAAAAATTAATGATGATTTAATGGCTGAACTCTATTAATGAATGGTACAATGGGGACTCAGGTACTACAAAAACAAACCCTTAAACATTAATCACTCTAGTCTTTTTGATTAAATGGAACGACAAAAAATCCTGATTGTCACTAAAACTTACCCATCCATTAGTACAAAATACAAAGAAACGGTATGTACAGCAGGAATTTTACTAGATGAAGCTGAAAAGCCGGTGCAGTGGATTCGGATCTACCCGATTAGATTCCGTGGACTGACCATAGATAAACGGTATAAGCGTTGGTCAATTATCTCTGCTGAAATTGAAAGGAATCCTAAAGACTTCAGGCTAGAAAGTTATCGTATTAATGATGACTCAATCATGATCATTCGTGAAATTGATACTCGCAACAATTGGCAAGAGCGCAAGTCTCTAGTTTTGCCCTTACAATTCAGTTCTGTATCAGAAATTCAAGCCCAAGGAAAATCATTAGGAATTATCAAGCCTCAAACAATTACTAAATGGTTTTGTAAACCCACAGAACGGGAATGGAATCCTCAACAACAAGCGGTACAAGCACAGGGTGATTTATTTGAACCATCCCTGGAACTAGAAAAAATACCTTATCAGTTTGGTTATCAGTTCACAGAATCCAATGGTAAATCTCATAAATATAGTATCAGTGACTGGGAAATTTCCGAACTATATCGCAAGTGTAGAGATAGTTCTAATGGTAGAACGTTAGCAGAAAAAGAAAAGGATGCGACCATCAAGGTCAAGCAAAAGCTCGAACAGTTAGCTAAAACAGATCTATATTTTATTGTGGGCAATCTTCAATCTCATCCCCAAACATTTATGACGATTGGACTTTTTTATCCCCCCATACAAACCGCAAATCAACTGAGCTTATTTTAAGGATTTTAAAATCATGATATTCATTGAAACAAAATTTACCCATTCAAAACAAAAGATATTTTTACAATATCTTTTATTTAACCTTGAAATTCAGTTGAAATTTTTGGCAATTCAAAAAAAACTGAATGATTGTGTGAATGGCAATAATGACAGCCCTGAAATACAATCTCAATCCGTTGGCAAAATTGTCACCTTTGGGTATGGTAATCGCAAAGATTATGATTCTTTTTTACATTATCTACAGGTTTTTGAAGTAAAATCGGTGGTGGATGTACGATTGAATCCCCGTGCTTGGTCGCGAAAATGGTATGGAGATTCTATTGCAAAATTTTGTGAACTACACAATATTGAATATTCATCACAACTAGCTCTCGGAAATACATCAGGATCTAAGCATTGGATTCCTCCAGAAGATCAAGATGTTAAAAATAGTTTATTAAATGTGGCACAAATGCTTAAAAAGGGTAGTGTTTTATTGCTATGTGCTGAAATGGATTCAGAACGATGTCATCGTACAGAAGTTGCTGAAAAACTGCAAGGTTTAACCCAAGCTCCCATTGAGCATCTCAAATAGGTCTTTTTGATTGCGAACATTCATTTTTAATTCAGTTATGACCGAACCTCAGCCCCAACTACCCCCCACCACTGCCCTCGTTGAAGACCACGCCCTCCATGCCACCACGGATAAATGGTTTGAATACGTGGTTAAAGCCCATCCCCACCACACCGACTATGGCGGCATTGTTTGGCATGGGGCCTATGTGACTTGGATGGAGGAAGCCCGGGTTGAATGCTTACAATCCATTGGCATTAACTTTACCGAGTTAGTGCGGTTGGGTTGTGATCTGCCCGTGGTGGAATTGTCGATGCGTTACCATCGTTCATTGAAGATGGGCCAGGGAGCGGTGGTGAAAACGCGGATGATGGAAATGAAAGGGGTGCGCATTGATTGGGCCTATCAAATTCAAAATTTAGACACCAATGAACTTTGTGTGTCTGCCCTCGTCACCCTTGTGGCGATTGACCGCGATAATGGCAAAATTCTGCGCCGCTTGCCCCCCGCTGTCCAAGAAGCATTGGTGAAGCTGTCCCGCCCTTAGGGTGATGGGGAAATTGGCGATCGCCAGAGAATAAAGCTACAAAGGGGATAGCCCCTTAGTTTGATTAACCCGTCGAGGCGATCGCCCACCATGGCCTATGTAACCATCCCCTTTGTGGATCTCTCCTTCCAGCATGAACCTCTCCAAGCCTCAATAGAGCAATTGTGGCGTGACTGTATTGCCCAGGGGCAATTTATCCTGGGGCCCCACCTGGCTGCCTTTGAACAGGCCTTTGCGGAGGCCAGTGGCGTTGCCTATGGCATTGGCCTGGCCTCCGGAACCGATGCCCTTGCCTTGGGGATGCGGGCCGCCGGAATTCAGGCCGGAGATGAGGTGCTGGTTCCTGCCAATACCTTTATTGCGACGCTGATTGGCATTTTGCGCACCGGGGCCACCCCCGTTTTAGTGGATTGTGATCCCGATACGGCCCTAATTGACCTCAATGCAGCGGTTAAAAAGATCACCCCCCAGACGAAGGCGATCGCCCCTGTCCATCTCTACGGCCAACTCGTTGCCCCCCAAGCCCTCAAAGATTTTGCCCAAAGCCATAATCTGCTGATTATTGAAGATGCTGCCCAGTCCCACCTCGCCCACCGCGATGGCGTTACCGCTGGTTCCATTGGCACATTGGCAGCCTATAGTTTCTATCCCAGTAAAAACCTCGGTGCTATGGGGGATGGGGGGATGGTGCTCACCAATGATGCTGAGATAGCCAGCAAACTCCGCGCCTATCGCAACTATGGGGCGCGGGAAAAATATATCCATCAGGAATGGGGCACCAATAGCCGCCTCGATAATCTCCAGGCCGCTGTTCTGTGTCTCAAGCTCCCCCATCTACGGGCTTGGAATATCGCCCGCAATCAACGGGCTCAGGAATACACCGCCGCCCTCACCCCCCTGCCGGGAATTTGTCCCCTGGCTAACCACAGTGGCCTCGGCCATAGCTATCACCTCTATGTCATCCGCGTTCAGCCCCCCCTGCACCGGGAACAACTGCAAGCCGCCTTAACTGAGGCGGGGATCCAAACCGGCATCCATTACCCGATTCCCTGTCATCTCCAACCCGCCTATCAATTTCTGGGTTATCAACCGGGGGATTTTCCCGTGGCGGAACAGTTAGCAGCGGAAATTCTCTCCCTGCCCATGTATCCCGGTTTGACCTCTGCTCAGGTGGAAGCCGTTGTCGCAGCGATCCGCGATCGCCTACCCCAATAACCTGTCCATCACCCCTCACGCCAATGCAACTCACTCCCTCCCGCCTCCAAACCCACTGGCTCAATGGCCTGATCCTCGCCCTGCTGGCAGCCCTCTATGGCCCCCTCCTGATCCATTGGGCTGATGGTTGGCTCAATAAAAGTATTAGCTTAGAGCACGAATATTTTAGCCATGGCCTCCTGGGGCTGCCCTACGCCGCCTATTTGGTGTGGGAACAGCGCAAACCATGGCAAAAACTCCCCTCCCTGAGCCATCCCGGTGGGTTTGTGCT
>RECT01000208.1 GCA_007693875.1 Spirulina sp. DLM2.Bin59 | reverse complement strand
TGGCCGGGTTCGGGGCGGCTGTTGAGGGGGGGGATGGGTTGGCGAACGCCTACAGCCATGACGGGGGGGCTGGCTTGGCTATAGACCCCGAGGGTGAGGACGAGGGTTAAAACGACGACAATCCCCCCCGTGGCCAACAGTTGCCCCAGGTCGGGCCAGGGATGACCGAAGAGGCTCAACCCCAACAGCGTGAAGGCAAAGAGGGCAGAGGCGAGGCAGTAGGGACAAAAGCTGTGGAGTTCAAAGGCGAGGATCGCCATTAAGTAACCGCTGAAGGTGGCCATGATCAATGCTCCCACCAACAACAATGGCCAGGTGAGGGCCTCGATCTGACGGCGTTGCCCTGAGATTGCGAGGGGAACCAAGGCGGCCAAGGCGATCGCCCCATAGGCTCCCGCACCAAAGGCAGAAATGGGAATGCCCCACAGTTGGCCATAGGCACTATTGAGGACATCATTACAATCGCTGCCGTTGGCGGTGACGGGACAGATCAGGGTTTGCCCCGTCAGTTCTGCCCAGGTGAGATAGGCCGTGAGGAGCAGGCCCAACAGGGCGATCGCCCCCATCAAGGGTCGAGACCAACGATAAAGCCAAGGTTCTGCCATCAGATCTGGAAATCCTGCGGAAAATTTACGATCCCATTATGGGGGATCGCCTCCGGGGTTGGCGAGGGCTAGGGGGCAATTTTCAGGGTGGCCGGGGGAGCGATCGCCCCGAGGGCCACCGTTTCCCGCGCCGCTTCCACAAAGCTTTGCACCCGGATGGGATCAATGGGTTCGGTAATTTTACCGTGGCGTTTGAGGGAACTGGCCACAATCACGCCATCGGCGGCCTGCATCAATGTGCCGATATTGTCCCAATCTGCGCCACTACCAATCAGTACCGGCGTACCCTTGGCCGCATTTACCGCCAATTCCAAATCCTCCAAATTGGGGGGGCTACCGGTGGCCCAACCGGAGAGAATCACCGCATCCGCTAAACCCCGCTCGATGGTATCCTTCACCGCCGTCGTTAAATTGGGTGTCCCCAAGGGCCGGGCGTGTTTCACCAACACATCAGCAAAAATCGCCACATCCGCCCCCAATTCCCGCCGATACCGCAGCAATTCATGGGCATTGCCTTCGATCAACCCCTGATCCGTCGCCATCACCCCCGTGAGGACATTGACCCGAATAAAGGGACATTGACAGACCGAGGCGATCGCCATCCCACTGCGGCCATCATTGCGCAGCACATTGATCCCCACCGGCAACATCACCAGATTCTGAATCCGCTGCACCACCAACGTCATCGCACTCACCACCGCCGGATCGACGCGATCCTTGGCAAAGGGGGCATCGAAAAAATTCTCGACAATAATGCCATCCACGCCCCCCGCCGCCAAGGCCGTCGCTTCCTGTTCTGCCCTGGCAATCACTGCCTTTAAATTACCCTGCCAACGGGGTGAACTGGGCAGAGGCAGGAGATGGACAACACCAATAATCGGGTGGGGGGTTGAAAAAATTTGTTTTAAATCCACGTCCGTTTTCTCACTCGCCGCTAACTGGTCCGGTTCCGCCAATCCCGATAATGGATCGAGCCGGGGGGCGATCGCAAATCTACAAACCCTCCCCAAAATATTCTAAGCTGGCAATGGTACAGTCCACCAAAACCTTTCACACCGCCTCCACAATCCACCATGGGCCCAAAGCCAACCATCGCCATTTCCCACCTCGGTTGCGAAAAAAACCGCATCGACTCTGAGCATATGCTCGGCCTCCTCGCTCAATCCGGCTACGGCATTGGGGCCGATGAAGAAGGGGCCGATTATGTAATTGTCAACACCTGTAGCTTCATCCAGGCCGCCCGAGAAGAATCCGTCCGCACCCTCGTAGAGCTGGCGGAAGCGGATAAAAAAATTGTCATCACCGGCTGCATGGCCCAGCACTTTCAGACAGAACTGTTAGCAGAATTGCCGGAAGCGGTTGCAGTTGTGGGCAGTGCAGACTACCATAAGATAGTTGATGTTATTGAGCGTGTCGAGCAAGGGGAACGGGTAACGGAAGTTTCCGCTGAACCCACCTATATTGCCGACGAAACCACGCCCCGCTACCGGACAACGACCGAAGGAGTCGCTTATCTGCGGGTTGCCGAAGGGTGTGATTACCGCTGCGCGTTTTGTATTATTCCCCACCTGCGCGGCAACCAGCGATCTCGCTCGATTGAATCGATTGTCACTGAGGCCCAAAGCCTCGCGGATCAAGGCGTACAGGAGTTAATCCTTATTTCTCAAATCACCACCAATTATGGTAGCGATCGCTATGGCACGCCCAAGCTAGCAGAATTACTGCGAGCTTTGGGAACTGTTGACGTGCCTTGGATTCGGATGCACTATGCCTATCCCACCGGCCTTACGCCGGAGGTGATAGCCGCCATCCAAGAGACCCCCAATGTTCTCCCCTATTTGGATCTGCCTTTACAACATGCCCATCCGGATGTGTTGCGGGCGATGCGTCGCCCTTGGCAGGGGCGGATTAATGATCAAATCATGACCCAAATTAAGGGCGATCTTCCCGATGCAGTGACACGCACAACGTTCATTGTCGGGTTTCCGGGGGAAACGGAAGCGCATTTTGAGCACCTTTGTGAGTTTGTCCAGCGGCACGAGTTTGATCATGTGGGGGTGTTTACCTTTTCCCCGGAAGAGGGAACCCCCGCCTATGATCTGCCGGATCAGCTTCCCCAGGATGTGATGGATGAACGGCGCGATCGCCTCATGGCCCTGCAACAACCCATTGCCGAAGCCAAAAACCGGGCAGAAATCGGCAAAACCGTACCGGTGTTGATTGAGCAGGAACATCCTGGCACGGGGACCTATGTGGGGCGATCGCCCCGCTTCGCCCCGGAAGTGGATGGGGTTGTATATGTCACTGGCGATGCTCAACTGGGGCAAATCACCCCGGTAGAAATCACCGATGCTGATATCTACGACCTCCACGGGATCGCCCGTTAACCCTTAAACCCGGTTGCGCCGTCGCAACCCGCCCAACCTGAACGAGACTGGCGTTAGGGATTGCTGACCATAACCCATTCCCAAATCAGGTTAAGTTTCTTAAACTAAACGAAAACCAAAGTAAAAATACTCATGACAATTTCTTTTGCAAGCCTTGGACTGTCAGAACAATGCGTTGAGCAACTGTCCGAAATCGGGTTTGAAACCCCCACTGACATTCAAGTGCAAGCCATCCCTCAAATCCTCGCGGGTCGGGATGTGGTCGGTCAGTCTCAAACGGGAACCGGCAAAACCGCCGCCTATTCCCTCCCCGTGCTCGAACACATTGACCCTCAACAGGGAACAGTCCAAGCCTTGATTTTGACCCCAACGCGGGAACTGGCCCAACAGGTCACGCAGTCGATTAGCGACTTTGCGGCGAACCGACGGATCCAAGTTCTCACCGTCTGCGGGGGTCAATCCATTGAGCGACAAATCCGCAGCCTCAAACGGGGTGCTCAGATTGTCGTTGGCACACCGGGCCGGGTCATTGACCTCTTGGATCGCAAAGATCTGCAACTGGATACGGTGCAATGGGTTGTGCTGGACGAAGCCGATGAAATGCTCAGTATGGGCTTCATCGATGATGTCATCAAAATCATGCAAAAAACCCCAGAAACGCGCAAAACCGCCTGTTTCTCGGCCACGATGCCCCGCGCCATTCAAGACTTGGTGAAAAAATTCCTCAAGTCCCCCGCTACGGTGTCGGTTAAATATGACGATGCCGCCCCGCCGCGCATTGAACAGCGGCTCTACGCCATTCCCCGCAGTTGGACGAAAATCAAAGCCCTGCAACCCATTCTCGAAATGGAAGAACCGGAACGGGGGATCATCTTCGTGCGGACGAAGCGGGCCGCAGCGGAAATCACCAGCAAGCTCCAGGGCAGCGGCCTCACCGTGGATGAATACCACGGCGACCTCAACCAAACCCAGCGGGAACGGTTGGTGCAACGGTTCCGCAATGGCCAAGTGCAGTTGGTGGTGGCGACGGATATCGCTGCCCGGGGTTTGGATGTGGAAGACCTCAGCCATGTGATTAACTTCGACCTCCCCGACAGTGCGGAAACCTATATTCACCGCATTGGCCGCACCGGCCGCGCCGGCAAAACCGGGAAAGCGATTTCCTTGATTCAACCCATGGATCGCCATTTGCTCTACCGCATTGAACGGCGGTTAGGGCAACGGTTGGAAACCTCCCAAATCCCCAGTCGCGCTACGGTGGAAGCCCGTCGCCTGGAAAAACTCAAAACCCAATTGCAAGCGGCTTTGATGGGCGAGCGGATGGCTTCTTTCCTCTCGACGGTGAAGGAGATGACGGAGGAATACGATCCCCAGGCGATCGCCGCTGCTGCGTTGCAAATGGTCTATGACCAATCCTGCCCCGCTTGGATGAAAACCGATTGGGATGTGCCCAGCGATAGCGATGTGCAAAAACCCGTTAAACGGGGGGGCAATGGCGGTTCCAAAGGCCGCGGCCGTCGCACCTATGATGATCGCAGTGAGCGCAGCAGTACCCCCAATAAATCGGGGAACTGGTCATCGCGGAAGCGTTCCCATGCGGCTCAATAACGATCAACAACTCTTCTAGCGAACATAAAAAGATGGGATAATAGTTATCCCATCTTTTTTTTGATGTTGCTCTGCACCCTGAGAGAGGCTCACCGTGGTTTTCAGTCCTTCTGCTTCTAATATCACTTTGTCCGCCACCGATCATCGCGGCTGGCCCGGCCTGATCCGTCAATATCGGCAATTTTTACCCGTTACCGATGCCACGCCGATTGTGACGCTCCATGAGGGCAATACGCCCCTGATTCCCGTCCCCACGGTGGCGGCAGTCATTGGGCGCAAGGTACAGGTTTATGTGAAGTATGACGGTTTGAACCCGACGGGGAGTTTTAAGGATCGGGGGATGACGATGGCGATCTCAAAGGCGAAGGAGGCGGGCGATCGCGCTGTGATCTGTGCCAGCACCGGCAACACCTCAGCGGCGGCGGCGGCTTATGCCTGCCGGGGGGGAATGAAGGCCTATGTGCTGATCCCCGATGGTTATGTGGCTTTGGGGAAGCTGGCCCAGGCCCTGCTTTACGGGGCGGAGGTGATTGCCATTAATGGCAATTTTGATGATTGCTTGACCCTTGTGCGGCAACTGGCGGATCATTATCCCGTGACGCTGGTCAATTCCCTCAACCCCTACCGGCTCCAGGGGCAGAAAACAGCGGCCTTTGAGGTGGTGGATGCTTTAGGGGAGGCCCCCGACTGGCTCTGTATTCCTATGGGCAATGCCGGGAATATTTCCGCCTATTGGATGGGGTTTTGTGAGTATCAGGAGCAGGGGAAGAGTCAACGTCTGCCGAAAATGATGGGATTCCAAGCCGCCGGTTCTGCACCCTTGGTGACGGGGGAACGGTGTATGGATCCCCAAACGGTGGCAACGGCGATCCGCATTGGCAATCCCGCCAATTGGGAAAAGGCGATCGCCGTCCGGGAGGCCTCCCAAGGGCAATTTAATGCGGTGAGTGATGCGGAAATTTTGGCGGCCTATCGCCATTTAGCCGGGAAAGAGGGGATATTTTGTGAACCGGCCAGCGCGGCCTCGGTGGCGGGGTTGTGGAAATTTCAGGATCAGGTTCCCGATGGGGCGACGGTGGTTTGTGTGTTAACGGGGAATGGCTTGAAGGATCCCGATAGTGCGATCACCAATAGCGATAACCAAGCCCACACCGGCATTGCCAACAATTTAGAAACCGTCGCCCACCTGATGGGTATGGCCTAGTACAGCGTGGCGAAAATCACCCAACCATGCCTACAAAGCAGAACCTGAGCCCAAAAGAGACTCCCCTTTCTGCCTTCATCCTTCATCCTTCTGCCTTGGAGTAAGATGCACATCGCCACCCTTGCCGCCCAACTAGATGGCCAACTCAATCCCCCGGATCTGAAGTTAGAGATTACCGGGGTGGGAACGATGGAGGAGGCCACAGCGGAGCAGATTACGTTTCTCGCCAATCCCAAATATTTGGCTAAGTTGGCCGATTGTCGCGCCGGGGCGATTTTAGTCGCGCCGGGTTTGGATGCGCCCCATTTAAAGATTCCCCGCATTGAGGTGGCCCATCCTTACTATGCCTTTGCACGGGCGATCGCACTGTTCTACCCTCCCCCTGCCCCCCAACCCAGTATTCACCCCACTGCCATCCTTGGCGAGGGGGTGCAGTTGGGGGAAAATGTCACGATTGGGGCCTATGTGGTGGTGGGCGATCGCGCCCGTATTGGTGATCATGTCGTCATCCATCCCCATTGCGCCATCTATGCCGATGCGGTGATTGGGGCCGGCTCGATCCTCCATAGCCATGCCGCGATCCGGGAAGGGGTGAGCTTGGGAGAGCGGGTGATTGTCCAAAACGGGGCGGTGATTGGGGGCGATGGGTTTGGGTTTGTGCCGATGCCCGATGGCACATTTTATAAAATCCTCCAAGCGGGGACTGTCACCCTTGGGGATGATGTGGAAATTCAAGCCCTCAGTGCCATCGATCGCGCCACCATCGGCACCACCACCATCGGCCCCGGTACTAAGGTGGATAATCTGGTGCAAGTGGCCCATGGCTGCAAAATTGGCAATCATACGCTCCTCTGTGGCCAGGTGGGTTTAGCGGGATCAACGACGGTGGGCAATCATGTCATTTTGGCGGGGCAGGTGGGGGCAGCGGGGCATTTAACGATCGGCGATCGCGTCCAGGTGGGGGCCAGTTCCGGCATTACCCATTCCATCCCCCCGGATACCCAAATCAGCGGCTATCCCGCCATTGATCATAAGCTCTGGCTCCGGGTTTCCGCTGCCCTGAAACTGCTCCCGGATCTGATCCAACGGGTGCGCCGCCTGGAAAGGGGGTGATCCTGTCTAAAATTTAAACTAGATGTTTTGAGCTTGTGCTATGACCCTGGCCATTGTTGCTGAACCTGTCCCCTTGACTCTCCATGATGGCGTTGTGCGCGTGGGGGGCACGCGGGTGACATTGGATACCCTCGTGGCAGTTTTTCGACAAGGAGCTACTCCTGAGGAATTAGTGCATCGTTACCCTTCTTTAAAATTAGGTGATGTCTACGGAGCGATCGCCTTCTATCTCCATCATCAGGGGGAGGTTGAAGCCTATCTCCAGCAGCGTCAGCAGCAATCAGAGCAAATACGAGCCAGCAATCAAACTCGGTTTGATCCCCAAGGTTTGCGTGATCGCCTCCTGGCGAGAAAAATCGAACAACCATGATCAAATTAATGGCAGATGAAAATCTAGACAATACGATCATTCGAGGATTGTTGCGCCAGAATCCTAATATTGATATTGTTCGCGTCCAAGATATTGATCTATCTGGAGCCGATGATCCGCTGGTTCTGGAATGGGCGGCCCAAGAGGGGCGAGTATTGCTCACCCATGATGTGGCAACCATTACCCGCTATGCTTACGAACGATTGGCCCAGGATTTGCCCATGCCCGGCGTAATCGAGATTCACACAGATACCCCCATTGGGAGCGTAATCACCGATCTGCTCTTAATCCTTGAATGTGCAACAAGCGCAGATCTAGAAGGTCAAATTTACTATTTGCCATTATGATCAACGTTGCACTTACTCCTTAGCCTGCTCTGCCTGCAACTTGCGGAGAGATTGATACATCTCCGGGAGCTTTTTATAAATCACAGCAATTTTCCGAAATAGCTCGTGGGGAATGGCCGGGGAACCCGTCACCACCGTTCCGGGGGCCACATCGCGGTGAATTCCGGCTTGGGCCACGGCGATCGCCCCCTCCCCGATTTTCACCTGATTCGATACCCCCACCTGACCCGATAAAATCGCCCAACTCCCCACCTGCACCTGACCCGAAAGCCCCACCTGGGAAATTAACATCGCATGATCCTCTAGGGTACAATTGTGGGCTATCTGTACCAAGTTATCAATCTTGACCCCATTGCCCAACCGCGTCACCCCCACCGAAGGGCGATCTACCGTGGAATTGCAACCGATTTCAACGCGATCGCCCAACTCCACATGGCCCGATTGGTGCATCTTGTACCAGCCTTGGGGACGACGGGGGTTAAAAGCAAACCCTTCCCCCCCCAAAACCACGCCGCTGTGAATCACACAATCGGCCCCGATCACCGTGCGCTCCTCAATGGTGGAATTGGCATGGATCACCGTCCCCGCCCCGATCTGGCAATGGGGATAAATCACCGTATTGGCAAAAATACAGGCGCGATCGCCCACTGTCACGCCCTGCTCAATCACCACATGGGGGCCGACGGCCACCCCCTCCCCAAGCTGCACTGTGGGATCAATCACCGCTGTAGGATGAACCTGGGGAGCCGGTTGATAGGGTTGGTAGAATTGGGCAAGGGCCATGGCAAACAGCAAACGCGGCTCCGGCGTTGACACCCAAGCAATCCCCCGCGCTGTAGCCGCCTCCTGGAGAGCGGGATCCGGGGGTAAAATCAACGCACTGGCCGCCGTGGTGGCAATGTAGCGGGCATACTTTGCCCCCTCCACATAGCTCACCGTTCCCGGTTCAGCGTCATAAACAGCGGCAACGCCGGTCAGGAGCGGGTTACAATGGGGATCAAGGGCTAGACTGTGCTCTTGGACTAAATTGGCTTCAAAAGCTTCGATCAGTTCGCTGAAATTCATCGTGTAGTTTAGAGACAAATACTAATGGCAGTTTCTCTCCAAAAAGGACAACGGGTTTCCCTCGAAAAAGTTGCACCGGGTCTTAAAGCGGCTTTTATTGGCCTGGGCTGGGATGCCCGCTCTACCGATGGTCAACCCTTTGACCTGGATGCTTCTGTGTTTCTCTTGGGTGCTAACGAAAAACTCCCCTCTGACCGCCATTTCGTTTTTTACAATAACCTAACCAGTCCCGATCCCAACCAATCCGTTAAGCACATGGGGGATAACCTCACCGGAGCAGGGGACGGTGATGATGAGGCGGTCATTCTTGATCTGCGCAAAATCCCCGAGGATATTCACAAGGTGGTGTTTACTGTAACGATCTATGAGGCTCCCCAGCGGGGCCAGAACTTTGGCCAAGTCCATAATGCTTTTGTGCGGTTGGTGAATGTGGAAACAAAAGAAGAGGTTTTGCGCTACGACCTCGGGGAAGATTACTCCACGGAAACGGCGATGATCATGGCGGAAATTTATCGTAAGGATGGGGAATGGCGGATGAATGCCGTGGGCCAGGGCTATGCCGGGGGTTTACAGGCGATGCTCGATCGCTTTAGCTAAGGCTGCATCGGTGGAACTGGATGGGCATAGGGGCGAAAAATTTTTCGCCCCTACATTGATTTGGCGACTCACCGCCAATTTTACAGTTCTGATGGCCAGGCTTAAATTTCGTAGCTAGAGGATTGGAGCGTAAACATTTGGGCATAGAGGCCATCCTGGGCCATTAACTCGTGATGACTGCCCATTTCACGAATTTTGCCCCCCTCTAACACAACAATGCGATCGGCCATGCGCACCGTTGAAAAGCGATGGCTGACTAAAAAGGTGATTTTGCCCTCGGCCAGTTGCCGGAATCGTTGGAAGAGATCGTATTCGGCGATCGCATCTAGGGCCGCCGTCGGTTCATCTAAAATCAGAATTTGGGCATCACTCATAAAGGCACGGGCTAAACCCACTTTTTGCCACTGTCCCCCCGATAATTCCCGCCCCCCCGGAAAAATCTTCCCCAACATCGTATGATAGCCCTGTTCAAACTGGCTGATCATGGCATCAGCCCCGGCATGGGTTGCCGCTTGGCGGATCAGTTTAAGATTATGATACTCCTGAATATTGCCAAAACCGATATTATCTGCAACGCTCAAATGATAGCGGGCAAAATCTTGAAAAATAATCCCGACATTTTGCCGCAATTCATTTAAATCAAACTGTTGTAAAGGTATATAGCGTTTTCGGCAATCATGAGGTACAATCTAAGGAAGCAAAAGAGTAGTAC
>RECT01000238.1 GCA_007693875.1 Spirulina sp. DLM2.Bin59 | reverse complement strand
ACCAGCGCCAGAGCAGCTGGCTCCGCGGGATCGAGGCGGCGTTCGCGCACTTCGGCCCGATTGGCAATAATTTTTTTGGCAATAACCCCGATCAACGCTGGGTGATCCTGGCCATTGCCCCCCTTGATCAAACCCTCACCCCCCTCGGCCATATTCGCCAAACCCTGCTGACGTTTCTGCTCGCCCTAACGTTTGCCCTCATTGCCGCCACAATGGTGGCCATTCTGTTGATTGCGCGGGAAATGGCCCGGCCCGTGGAGCAGCTCCGGGATGATGTGCTGCGGGAAGAAAAGCTCTATGTGACGGAGCGGATTACTCAAAATTTTAAGATTGCCGAATTCAACCAACTGGCCGGAGCAATTAACAGCATGATCCGCCGCTTGATTAGCTGGGCGGAGGAGTTGGAAGGAGCCTGGAAAGAGGCGCAACTGGCCAATCAGCTTAAAAGTGAATTCCTCTCCACCGTCTCCCATAACCTCCGCACCCCTTTAAATGGCATCATTGGCTCCCTGCAAATTCTCATGGATGGCTATTGCGATACCCGTGAGGAGGAGTTGGAGTTTTTGGATAAAGCGAAGCAATCGACGCTCTATTTAAAACGGATTATTGATGACATTCTCGATCTTTCCCAATTGGAGAAGGGCAAGCTCGATGTGGAAATGGATCGTGTGCCGCTGACGGCGGTGCTAGAAGAGGCGATCGCCCTCCAGGATGCAGCCCTCAAGGCCAAAAACCTCACCATCAGCTTCCATGCTTGGCCGGAACCCGTGGTAGTTCATGCCGACCGGGATAAACTCCGACAGGTATTTCTGAGTATTTTAGATAACGCCATCAAATTCACGCCCCAAGGGGAGATCAAGATCACCACCAACCTGACGCACCATCAACCGGATCTCCCCCTGGCCAATGGCTCCGTCATTACCCAAGATCTCCACAGTCCCAGTGGCCAGTTGGCGATCATCACCATCCAAGATCCGGGGGTGGGGGTGGCTCCGGAACAGCAGGCCAAATTGTTTCGCCCCTTTGTCTTGGTTCATGCCGCCAGCGGGGCGGGGTTGGGGTTGGCCATTGCCCGTAACCTCATGGATCTGATGGGGGGAGCCATTGAGTTAGCCAGCCCTGGCGTTAATCAGGGGACGACTGTCACCCTTTATTTAGCCACGGCCCAACGGTCAGGAGGGGCGATCGGGGGGTGAGCCGGGGCCATCGCTGCCATCGGTGGCTTTGATGAATTGATAACCAGCATAGACGGCGATCGCCAACACCCCCACCACCACCAAAGAAGTTAACAACTTCAAAACCGTATTCAGCAACGACAGCCCCACAAATGCCCCCAGGAGGATGATGAACAGTTTGCCTAGGGGGGGGAGGGCCTCAAACCATTGCTGCCCTTGGTTGAGAATCAGATTAAATTGCAGGTTGCCCATGGGGGGGACTGTGGATTTTGGTTCCGTTTTGGCGTTCACTTGACGCTGTTGGGTTTTAAAATTGGGGGAAGTCATGGTTGTCTTGGGGATTTTCCCCCATTTTAAAAGATTGGTGGCTGAGGGGCCACAAACCTAGAGGAGACCCTTGAAAACTGGACAAGATTAGGCAGAATAAATTTTTGCCGCCTAAACTGAAATCATGATGTTTTATTGAGGAGTGTGTGATGCATCGATTCTCTACCGTAACGTTAACAACGCTGATGGGTTCCATCCTCAGTGTTGGGGCAGCAATGGCCACCCCAATGCCCTTTCCCGAGGGGCCAGCCCCCCAACTCAACCCTTTTCCGGAACTCGATAAATCCGCCCCCATCCCCCCAGCCCCGGCGGTGGCACCGGAACCCGCCATCGCTGAGGAGCCGCCTATGGCGACGGTAGCACCTCAAACCGAAGTTCCCAAAACCGATAGCAAAGTGGAGTTCATGAGCTTTGCTGATGTGGCGGGGGATAAATCCGCGACGCTGTTGTTGGAGCCTTACTCGGCCCCGACTGCGGCCGCCATTGTCCCCAGGGCTAACCCTGAAATTGCCCAAGCCCGCAATCTTTTCGTCAATCGCCCCTTTAACTATGTGGGCGGTGGGATCAACCTGGGTCTTAGTGGTAATAGTGATCTCGGGGGTACGGCCTGGTCGATTATTTCGCGATTTGCCCTCAGTAACACCCTTTCCCTGCGCCCCGCTGCCATCATTAACAAAAATGCCGTGATCACGGTTCCCCTCACCTATGATTTTGCCCTCCCTGGGGCAGATGCCTTTGAACCAGCAACGATCCACCCCTATGTAGGGGGGGGGATTATGTTCACCACCGATGACACAGCTTTGAGCCCTGTGAAGAACAACGTTGGCCCCATGATCACCGGAGGCTTGGATCTCCGTTTAGATGATCAATGGGTGTTGAATGCCGGTTTGAATATCGGCTTTTTAGGGGGTGATGCGGAAATTGGGGCTGTGATTGGTGTGGGGTATATCTTTGGCCGGTAATCTCGGGCCGTTGTGAGCCGCACCTACCAGGCGCGGGGGATCAACCTCAAAAGTGTGCCGATGGGGGAGAGCGATCGCCTCACGACGATCCTTTCCCCGGATCAGGGCCTAATTCGCGCCGTCGCCCCGGGGGCCCGTAAGCCGAAATCCTCCCTGCGGGGACGGATGGAGCCGTTTGTGGTCAATGATTTGCTCATTGTCCAGGGGCGATCGCTCCATCGCATTATCCAGGCAGACACCTGCACCTCCTTTCCCTCCCTGAGTCGGGATTTGGCTAAGTTGGCGATCGCCCAATATTGGGCAGAATTGGTGTTAGCCATGGGGGAAAGTGACCATGGCCATGAAACCCTCTACGCCCTCCTGCTTCAGCACCTCGCCCAACTGGCGGCCCTTGACCCCCAGGCCCGCCTCGCCGGCCCCGTGGCCCATTTGGTGCAGGGGATGGTTCACCTTTTACAATGGGGGGGAATGGCCCCCCAATGGGATCATTGCTGCCTGACGGGGGAGGCCCTTGTGCCACCCTTGGATCAACCCCCTTGGCGGGTGGGGGTTAGTTTTGAATTGGGGGGATTGGTGGCCCTGCCCCAACCGGCCCATTTTGAGCCGGTGCGCCTCAATGCCTATTTAGGGGGAGCAGAAACCTATTTGTTGCAACAACTGAGCCATAACCCAACGGATTTGGTGGAGCCGCCCCAGTGGGGAGAGGCAATGGCCTGGCGCAGTTTGGAGCGGGTGCTGCGCCACTATAGCCAATATCACCTGGGCCAAGGGATTCGCTCCGCCACATTACTTGATACCTTATTTATAGAGGAGTTCTAACCGTTATTAAAGACTCACCCAATTCCTATGCGTACTCTTGATGAGCCAGACCCCGTTTGCCCCCCCTTGGCGACGTCGCAACCGGCTGTAGACCCTCCTGAAACCTCCCAGCCTCGCCAGACCTCGGCGGCTCACCATGGCCCCGGCTTCGGGCCCGTGGTGCGGAATCGTCGGTTTTTGGTGCTCTGGACTGGACAAATTTTTTCCCAATTGGCGGATAAAATCTATCTGGTGTTAATGATTGCCCTGATTAGCAGTCATTTTCAGGTGGATGCGGACTCCATTAGCCATTGGGTTTCGGCGGTGATGATTGCCTTTACGATTCCGGCGGTGCTGTTTGGCTCCTTGGCAGGGGTTTATGTGGATCGGTGGGTGAAAAAAACGGTGTTAGTCCAGACGAACCTTTGGCGGGGGGCGTTGGTGTTGGGGATTCCGCCGTTGCTGTGGCTGACGGGGAATCTAGAACCTTGGTGGCATGTGCCGGTGGGGTTTATTGGTTTGCTGGTGATTACGTTTTTGGTATCGACGCTGACGCAGTTCTTTGCCCCCGCTGAACAGACGGCAATCCCGCTAATTGTCCCCAAGGGTCAACTGTTGCCGGCCAACTCCCTCTACACCACGACAATGATGGTGTTGTTGATTGTCGGGTTTGCGGTGGGGGAGCCATTGTTGGTGTTTATTAATCAAGGTTTGCGGGGGTTAAACCCCAGTTGGACTTTTGGGCGGGAGATTTTAGTGGGGGGAGCCTATGCGATCGCCGGTCTGATTCTCCTCTGTCTCAAAACCGGCGAAACCGCCGCCTCCCTCAAAATTGAACGGCCCCATGTGTTTCAAGACATTGCCGATGGGGTGCAGTACCTGCGCCAAAACCATCGGGTACGCAATGCCATGGTGCAGTTAATTATCTTGTTTTCTGTTGTTGCCGCCCTAGCGGTGTTGGCCGTTCCCCTCGCGGCGGGGATTCCGGGGTTAAAGCCGGAGCAGTTCGGGTTCCTCCTGGCGGCCGGCGGTGTGGGCATGGCCATTGGGGCGTTTATGTTGGGCCATTGGGGGCAACAGTTCCGGCCCCTCTACCTGACGGTTTCCGGGAGTTTGGGGGGGGCGATCGCCCTTTTCAGTTTGTCCCTCTTTAGTGAGCATTTACTCCCCGCCCTTGCCAGTACCGCCGCCCTTGGCTTTTTTGCCGCCTTCATCGGTGTACCGATGCAAACCACCATCCAGGCAGAAACCCCTGAAGCGATGCGGGGCAAAGTCTTTGGCCTGCAAAATAATGCCGTTAATATTGCCCTCTCCCTCCCCCTCGCCCTCGCGGGGGTGGCGGAATCGATTTGGGGCCTGTCCCCCGTCCTCAATGCCTTGGCCCTCTTGGTTTTAGTCGGGGGATTGTTGAGTTGGACGATTTCGCGTACAGCCGTGTTAACATCAACAGCAACAAATAATATTAAGCGGTAGGGAAGCGATCGCGCCCCTATCTTCTTTATTTTGCCCAATCCTCTGAATGCATGCACATCGCCTGGCTCGGTAAAAAAACCCCTTTTTGTGGCAATGTCACCTACGGTCGTGAGATCACTAATGCTCTCCTTGATCGGGGTCATCCGGTCAGTTTTCTCCATTTTGCCCCTTCAGAGCCAGGGGAAACCGAACCCTTACAACCCTGTGCGGAAGTCACCCTGCCTTTCCTCTACAAATCCCAGGTTTACACCATCCCCAGTTTGCAATCGAGCCGGGTTTTAATGCGATCGCTCCGCCATCTTAATCCCGATGTGGTCCATGCTTCCCTGACCCTATCAACCCTCGACTTTCGCCTCCCGGAGATTTGCGCTGAGTTAAATATTCCCCTCGTTGCCACGTTTCACCCCCCCTTTGACAGCAAGCTTCGTAACCTCAAATCCAGCACCCAATTCCTCACCTATCAAGTCTACGCCCCCTGTTTAAGCAACTACAATCGCGTCATTGTGTTTGCCCATCTCCAAAAGGATTTACTGGTGCGTTTAGGGGTTCCCGAAGCGCGGGTTAGCGTCATTCCCAACGGCGTAGATGTGGAAAAATACGCCCCCGGTTTATCTTCGGTAAAAACCCAACTTCACACCGATCGCCTGTATGTTTATATGGGCCGCATCGCCCCGGAAAAAAATGTTGAGGCGATGCTCAAAGCTTGGAAGCAGACCGCCATGGGCGACCATGGCAAATTGTTGCTTGTTGGTGATGGCCCCCTGGCCAGTAGTCTTCAGCAACTCTACGGCCCCCAGGATGGCGTGATCTGGCATGGTTATGAAGCCGATGAAAATAAGCGCATTGATATCCTCCGGGCTGCGGATGTGTTTATCCTCCCCTCCCTGGTAGAAGGGTTATCCCTGGCGCTGTTGGAAGCTATGGCCTGCGGTGTGGCCTGTATCGCCACCGATGCCGGTGCTGATGGGGAGGTGCTCAATGAGGGGGCGGGTTTGGTGATGGATACCAGCGATGTGACGGCCCAGTTAAAGACGATCTTGCCCATCTGTCGGGATCAACCGGAATTGACAAAACTATTGGGACAAAAAGCCCGCAAACGGGTCTTAGATCGCTATACATTGGATGCCAATATTACAAGGTTGGAATCCCTTTATCAGGATGTGGTGGGGATGCCGACGGTGGGCTATAACTATAGTCGTTGGGCTTCCTATTAATGGATTGATCCTGATGATTAGGACGTTCTAGAAATCCGCAACCCTCTCCTGGTGGGCATTGCCCACCCTACGCGATGTCCTAACCCCCTTCGCTACTGCTATACAATTGAATCGTAGGGTGCAAAAGAGCAGGATCGCGACTGACGCACCATTATTGAGCATGTATCGAGCAACTTGTTTTATTCGCGGTGGATTTTGGCCATTAATTGCAACAGTAACCTGGCGAGTTGGCCCAGTTCATCTTCGCGGGCGGCGGCTAGTTCTAGCAGGCCGGGATCGATGGGGGCGTTGGGGTCGTCGATGGCGGCGGCGACATGGGCGGAGATTGCATAGATTTCCTGTAGTGTTGCCTCGTTTTGTTGCTGGTTCCGTTCTAAGGCATCGATCACCTGGTTATAGCGGGTGGCAATGTGGCCGGCTTCGGTGAAGGGTTCAACGGGAACCCGTTGGCTGAGGTCAAAGGTGCGGGCTTGGTAATCCATGATTTGAAAGAGATCATAGGTTTCGGTTTTGGCCCGGTGTTCGGTGATGTTTAACCCTAGGGCCTCTGCCTCGGAGGTGACGCGCAGGGGCCAGAGGCTATCGATCACTTTCAGCAATCCCCAGGTGAGGATGAAGCACCAGAGTAAGCAGCAACCCACCCCGAGAAGTTGCACGGCAATCTGGGCCCACCGCCCTCCGGCTAGGAGGGCATCGCGATCGCCAAACAGGCCCACCGCCACTGTTCCCCAGAGGCCGGCTCCACCATGGACGGCGATCGCATCCACGGCATCATCAATCTGCCACTGCACTAAAAGCCAGGACACCCAGAACATGATGATCGCTCCGGTGGCCCCAATTACCATGGCCAGGGGGGTGCTAACCATGTGGCAACTGGCGGTAATTGCCACTAAGCCAGCAATGGAACTATTGAGCACGCCATCGACTTGGACATAGTGATGCTGAAGCCGGGTGAAGAGAATCCCAGTGATCATGGCGGCGACGGCGGCCATCATGGTGTTGAGGATAATGCCGGGTACGCGATCGTCGAGGGCTAGGGCGCTGCCGCCATTAAAACCAATCCAACCAAACCACAGGAGGAATCCCCCCAACACGGAAAACGGCAGGTTAGAGCCTTGAATTTTGACGGCTTTGCCCTGGTCAAACCGGCCTTGGCGGGCCCCAACAATCAACAATGCGGCACCACTCACCCAAGCCCCCACACTATGGACTACTGTTGAACCGGCAAAGTCAATAAACCCCAATTCCCGCAGCCAGCCCCCGTCATTCCAAGCCCAATGGCCAAAGAGGGGGTAGATGATGCCGGACACCCAAGCGGCGATGAGGAGATAGGCTAAAAAGCGGACGCGCTCCGCCAGGGCGCCGGATATGATGGTGGTGGCTGTGCCGCAGAACATGGCTTGAAAGAGGAAGATGACTGCTACCTGGGGATCATCGGTATTGGGCCCAAAGCCATCGAGGCCCCATAGGCCGCTGTGCGATCGCCCAAACATCAAGGCATAGCCAAATGCCCAAAACAGGGCCACGGACAGACCGAAATCTGCCATGTTTTTAATTGCAACATTAATACTATTTTTGGATCGGGTGAGGCCCGATTCCAAGCACATAAACCCGGCTTGCATCAGGAAAACTAAGCCTGTGCAGAGTAATAACCAGAGGGTGTCCATTATTAGTTTGGGATGAGCTTTGGACAGTCAAGCTCAAAAAAGGGAGTCAAGATTTATCTTAGGGTGAAAGGTGATAATTAAACGGTGTTCTATGTGGCGAAATGGCTTAGAGGGGGGAAATTAAGGGGGGTTAATCTTCTTCCCCTTGGCGCATACGATTACAATCATTGGCGGAGCGGCCCAATTGGAGGCCACCGATCAGGGTTCCGACGCGCACGCAGCGGATTTTGGATGCTATGGGTTTGGTGGTTTCGGTGATGCCGTTATTGCGATCAGCGTTGGTGGGCATGGAAACGAGGATCATCAATCCAGCATCAGGGTTATCTCCTGAGAGGATGCCATTGTGGTCAAAGGTGATCCGGTGCTTGGGGAGTTTGTTCCCGGTGCTTGTCCAAAAGCTATTGTTATCGGCTTTGCTGGCGATCGTTTTCACTTCACTACTGGCGGGGGTGGTGGCGGGTAGGACGCTGGCACCGTCATCATTAAGTTTGTTTTCTCCAGCAAGGTTGGTCATGAGCAGGACTTCACCGGGGTTAACGCCGGTTACTTGTCCCTGTTGCCAGAGGTTATTCAGTCTGCCTCGGGCATTAGCATCTAGTTCGTCATTCTCGACGGCGGGGAAGACAGCGACCTGGGGGATGCCATCGATGACGCGGAAGGCGACGGTTTGGGGGACTTTTTTCGCTTGGGCATCGTTGCGGGCTTTTTCGATGGCGGAGATGATCGCGCCATTGGTGGCGTTGATGCGCTGTTGTGTAACCCAGCCGATCCAGGAGGGGCCGGCGATCCCGGCGAGAACGCCAATGATGACGACCACCACCAAGACTTCAATCAGGGTGAACCCTTGTGTTTGGGGGTTTTGGGTTGTTTGGGGTGTGGAGGAAATCATGGGGAATCTTTGGGGTTTAGGATTATGCAAAGACAAGGAAGGCCCAACTATTGATTAATGGCTCCCTGTGCATTGATTTCAATGGAGATGGTAGGGAAAAAGGCTTGAATATTGGGGCTAGTGCTAAATCGAGGCGGATTATTGGGGGATTGAATCCGAGCAAGGGCATTACCCCGTAAGTAAACTTTAGCAATTCCCTCTTGAGCGTTAATGCAGCTATAAAAGCTATAGGTTTGGAATTCGGGAGGGGTGGCATTGCCCACAGTAACGGCGGGGCTATATGTACCGTAGTAGGGGGACTGAACCCAACCTGTGTAGGATGGGTCTGCGGGTGCAGGGCAGAGGGTTGTGGGTGGGTTTGTTAGGGTGGTGTGATCGATGTAGTCCACCAAGATTTGCACTTGTTTAGTGAAGGCTTCATCGGCTAAAGGGGTTCTAGGCTCTTTTCTCCCAGATTGCCAGAGGTTCATACTGAGGCGAATTTCGTCATTTAACCCCAAATCGAAGGGAACAAACCCTTTATCGCGTCTGTTGCCTGGAGAAACATGGGTGGGGTTAACGTCTTCGATATAGCGGTTGTCATTGTATTTTACGCCATCAGAAATTTCAAAGCGACCGACCCGGGCCGTATTAGACCAAACCCGATTATCATCCCTGTTTAAAATGAGGTAGTAGACCACTAGCGAATAAACAAAGGTGTCATCACACCTACCTTGATTGGTTGCTAATGTACAGTTGATCGTAGTGTTGGGATTGATGTCAGCAGGAACGGCTTTGCGGACAGGGCGGCGCGTCCAGAAGGCAAGGACGGGATGACAGCGGGTGGCATCGCTACAGCCACTGGTGGGTTTGACGGGGGGGATTTGGTCACGGATGCCCGATTCACGGGGGGTGGCACTATTATGATTTCTCGTCAGGGCAACAGCATCATAGATATAGATGGCGCGTTCGATGTCACGGGCGATAAAGTCAGCGGCGGCTTGGAGTTCTTGCTCGGAGGTGGATTTTGCCTGTTCGCGGCGATCGGTGTTGATTAAGTTGATGGCCAGGGCCATGAGAGGGGTCATCACCAGGACGGCAATGATCATGGCGACCAGCAACTCAATTAAGGTGAAACCTTGGTTAGGTTGACGCTGTTTGAGTCGAGCCGTGAGCAAAAATCGTAGTAGTCGGGCCATAGTTCTCCAAGGACTTTATCTTAATTGCAAGCACCGGATTGAGTGCGGTTAATCCGTCTACAGAGATCGTTAAAGCTGGTTCCCCCAACGCCACGTCGGGAAATTTCTGTGGTCATTTCGACGATGGGTAGAACGCGGCTACCCATGCCTGATGTCACGACGGAAGCTTTATTTTCGACTCTCCCTTCGGTGGGGCTGGTGCTATTTCTGAGGGTTAGGCCGGGGATGAAGGAGTTGGCACGATAAACTCGGATGCCCAATTGATACCCTGCTCTGCGACGGGCCTCGGCGTTGGGCGTGCCGCCGAGGGGAGCTTGGACACCAAAGGCTTGAATAATCAGATCCCGCTGACTATCGGAGGTGCATTTGCCGTCACCATCTTGATCTACACAGT
>RECT01000310.1 GCA_007693875.1 Spirulina sp. DLM2.Bin59 | reverse complement strand
ATCCCAAGGCCAACACCGCCCCGCCCAAATGGGGGCCAAAGGCCGCCAAATCCAAAGGCAGATCCCACTGCTGCACCACCGCCGGCAACCGCCGCATGAATACCCCCCCCAGCAGCAGGAACAGTAAGGCCACCTCGTAGGCTTGGGGGGTGTGGGTCGTCCAAAGTTCAATCCCCGGCGGCCGCAGGTTTACCGCCACGGAACGATGGGGACAGGCCTTTAAGCAGGTCATGCACAGCACACAGTCGCGATTATCTTGCAGTTGGGCGGGATGGGAATAGAGGGGACAGCCGTCGGTTTCCTGGCCTTCTCCCTTGGCGGGCCCGCCCTTATAGCATTGGTATGTCGTACATTCCGCCGAGCAAATCCCCGTTTGTGCCCTTAACTCCGTCATCGAAAGCTTGGCAAATAAACCATTCATCCCCCCAATGGGGCAAAGATAACGACACCAAAACCGCCGTTCAAAGAGCAGCGAAAAAATCACCGCCCCTGCTGTAATTAGTAATAATAAACAACTGGAAAGATAGGCGGTATTTTGTAAATGCCACAGTTCTTCCCAGAGAAAAATTAAGGCAAACAGGCCAAATAAAAACCACCCGCCCCACCGTTCTGCGGCCTGCCTTGGCCAAGGCTTCAATTCACGGGGCCAGAGTTTGAGGGACAGTTTTTGCGTCAATTCTCCATAGATCATAAACGGGCACACCGCACACCATAGCCGCCCCACAAAGGGAAAAGCCAATAAAATCAGCGGCCACCACCAAGCCCAAAATAGATTTAAGGCAAAATTTTGGTCGCGGGTTTGGGGGCCGATAAATAGTAGGATGACCACCAGAGCAAAAACCCAGGTTGTAATGCCATAGTTTAAACCTTCGGGCCAGAATTTACTTTGCAAAAACTGGCGCAATTGGGGGTAGGTTTTGAGCAAATTGAGGCGAAAACGGGTTTTCTTACTATCCTTTGACCAAAACAGTTCTTCCGTGAGTTCTGATGCCTGATCGCCTTGGGTGACGGCCCGTTTAACCAGGGCTGTTAATTCCCGCAAATTGTTGGGAAAATCGTAGGCTTGAAGGCGGCGAACCGCTTCGGGGCTGATGGTGGGTTTGGCAATGTCCCGACTGCGGCAGTAGAGGTTGAGGTTGTAATCCAAGAGGGCGCGGAGATCGGTTTTGCGCACCCTAAGGGGGGGGATTTTAAGTTGTTGGGCAGTGCATTGGACAAATTCAGGGGCTTTGCGCTCGGAAATGAGGATGATCCGGGCTGCGCAGGATTGGGGAGCGGGGGGACTCTCGCGATCGCGGCTGACGGGACTATAGGTTTTAGTGTTCAGGAGTTGAACAATTTGGGGACGAAGTTCAGGGGGGAGGTCTTGAATGTTGTTTAAAACCACCGTGCCTTGGCCAACCCATGCCAACAATCCCGGTTTACCGTTGGCACGGCCGAACAGTTCCGCGCCGCTGGTTTGCAAGAGGGCGCAGGTGAGTTGAATCATCGGCTCCCGCCGTTGGGGGGAGCCGTGGTGGATGAGGCTGGCAATGTTGTCTTTTTCGAGGCCGGGTTCCCCAAAAATCAGCACAGATTCGGAGCTTTGGGCTGCTTCTTTGATCTGTTGACGGAGACGGACGGCATAGCGACTATTGCCGATAATGCCCCGACGAATGCGGGGGACAAGATAGGGGCGGAGTTCGGTTTGGCGTTGCCGTTCGTATTCCAGTTCAGCGGTGAGTTGTTCCCGTTCGGTGGTGGCTTTTTCCAGTTGGGCGGTGAGCCATTCTACCTTGTTCATGAAATTTTGGTATGGTGAACCTCTATCCATTTTAGTGGTGATACGCATAGCTCGGTGGGAAACCATGGCGCTGTGCGATCGCCCCCCCCATCCCCCCATGATTGCAGCAGATCTCCCGAATCTCGTGGTTCCCCTAGTCCTCTTGGGCTTGATTTTGCTCGCGGCGGTTTTCTTTAGCCGTGCTTAAACGGGTTAAAGTTCGCCACGCATTGCCTTTTTCATATCCTGCACCGCCCGCTCCATCCCCACCAGGGCCGCCCGACTGATGATCGTGTGGCCAATATTCAATTCTTCCATGTGGGGAATGGTGGCAACGGGGTAAACGTTTTGATAGGTGAGGCCATGGCCGGCATTGACCCGTAACCCTAAACGGTGGGCTAAGATCGCCCCTTCGGTGAGGATGGCTAATTCCCCGTCCCGGGCGGCCTCCCCCTGGGCGTTGGCATAGGTTCCGGTGTGGAGTTCGATAAATTGCGCCCCGGTTTGGGCGGCGGCTTCGATTTGGGCGGGATCGGCATCAATGAACCAACTGAGGGGGATGCCGGCCCCTTGGAGGCGATCGACGATTTGCCGATAGCGATCGAGATCCGCTAATAAATTTAACCCCCCCTCGGTGGTGACTTCTTCCCGTTTTTCAGGAACGAGGGTGGCGTAGTCGGGTTTAATTTCAAGGGCGATCGTCACCATTTCATCGGTAGCCGCCATTTCTAAATTCAAATGGGTCTGAACGGTTTCTCTTAAAATCCGAATATCCCGGTCTTGAATATGGCGACGGTCTTCCCGCAAATGGGCGGTAATCCCATCCGCTCCCGCCAGTTCTGCTAAAAATGC
Organism: Spirulina sp. DLM2.Bin59; assembly: GCA_007693875.1. Classification (GTDB taxonomy): domain Bacteria; phylum Cyanobacteriota; class Cyanobacteriia; order Cyanobacteriales; family Spirulinaceae; genus Spirulina. The sequence goes on along the minus strand of RECT01000310.1, from coordinate 7,515 downwards.
CGCCGCCACCGGCTCTGGCTCCACCGTCTGCCGCGCTTGGCGAATCGTTGCCACATGATCAATATTTACACCCAGAGTTACCACAATATTCTCTCCACAGATTCGGAAGATCATCTTACGATGAATCGCGGGCGGTCTTGCCTACACCGCTGTCAATTCACCGCCAACATCCTTGCCTTTAAGGTCTAAGGGGGTTTGGTAGAATTTAATGCAGAGCTAAACCGGAGTTGTGCGGATGACCCTTGCCCTTGATCGACTATCCCCCAATGCTTTGATCCCTTGGGAAGCGTTTTGTGCTGATTATGGGGAGGATAACCGCTATGAGTTGATTGATGGGGAGGTGTTTGCGTTGGAACCGACGGGTCAGCATGAACAGGTGGCGGCGTTGATTACGGCGAAAATCTGTGTCCAAATTGAGCAATTGGGTTTGCCCTGGTTTGTATTGCAGCGGGGAATTTTGCGGCCGATGGAGCAGGGGATGACGGCTTTTCGGCCGGATGTGGCGGTGGTGGATCGGCGGGAGTTGGGGAAGGAGCCGTTTTGGGCGGGTCAATCGCTGTTGACGTTGGGGTCTTCGTTGCCCTGGGTGGCGGAGGTGGTGAGCAGCAATTGGCAGAATGATTATGCGCGGAAGTTGGAAGATTATGGGACGTTGGGGATTCCTGAATATTGGATTGTGGACTATGCCGGTTTGGGGGGAACGCGCCACATTGGCCGGCCAAAACAGCCTACATTATCCGTATGTCGTTGGGTAGAAGGGGATTATGAAATTGAGCAGTTTCGGGGCAATGAGCGGGTCATTTCGCCCACATTTCCCGGTTTAGCGGTGACGGCGGCTGAGGTGTTGGGGGCGGGGGGTTAGCTTAGAATAGTTGAAGATTTTGGTGGTGATGCCATAATGGATTGGGCGTTGGCTTGTCGGTTGGGGACGTTTGGGGCGGCGGTGGTGGTGGGGACGGCAGCGGGTGCGTCTCCCGGTTTCCCCTATCGCAGCAGCTAGTGATATAATTAAGGGTACAAACGTACGAAATATAAGGAGACAACATGGCTAATGTTTTTGATGTTGCTTGCTACATTCTAGAAAAACAGGGCGAAATGACCGCAATGAAGCTTCAGAAGTTGGTGTATTATGCCCAGGCTTGGAGCTTAGTTTGGGATGAGTCGCCATTGTTTTCTGAGCAAATTCAAGCATGGGCCAATGGGCCAGTCGTACCCGCACTTTATGAAAAGCATCGGGGTCAGTTTAAATTGGCGATAATTGATGGGGGGGATGCAGGCAATTTAAGCGATAACCAAAAAGATACGATTGATAAAGTGCTTGAGTTTTATGGTAACCATAACTCTCATTGGTTGAGTGATTTAACTCATTCTGAGTCACCTTGGATTGATGCGCGGGAGGGACTCCATTCTGGCGAAAGAGGAAGAAAAGAAATTTCTTTAGCTGCCATGGCTGAATATTATGAAGGGCTTTAAGCAATGGTGAAAAACAAGAAACCCAAGGTTAAAAGTACACCGCGAACTCGAAAAATCCCAAAGCAGGCCATTGATCCAGATATTTATGCTCAACATAAGGCTTGTTGGGCTTTTTCTTCTATGGATTGTGGAGGAGATTTTGGTTGGAATAAAGCAACCCTAAAGGATTTACAAGAAATCCGAAATGTGTTGTGTAACTTAGAAACAATGACTTGGAATGAAATTTTCCTTGAAGCAAAAACACAACATCATAGTTGTGATGTTGACTTTAAAGCTAAAAAGCCTAGTTCTATTGCTTGTAAGAGACTGAAAGAAATCAATATGGATGATCAAGATAAACTCTGGTCAATTCGGCTATCGGGTAAAAAACGACTATGGGGGATTCTAGATCGAGGTGTTTTTTATATTCTTTGGTGGGACCCCAATCACCAAGTTTATCCATCAAAACTGAAAAATACTTGATGAGCATTGTACATACAGTAACATTATTTTCCTCGTTACTTGGCTCTGCCAAGTAATGCAGAACTGGAGGCTCTGCCTCCACCAGGTAGTAGGGCCGACTATTATCCCTTCTATGATAGAACCGTAATATGAGATCAACTACACAAACTTGGGTTAAAATTTAATCGGTTAGAGTTCAGCACTCCTTCGGAGAAGTACAGTGATGGCAAAGTTAATCTTTTTTATCCATGGTGTTGCAGTCCGTAATTCAGATTATGCCGAGCCACTGCCAAAGTTAATCAATAATGCTTTGAATGATCGACATAAAGAATTACCCTACATGCACAAATGCTTCTGGGGTGATTATTCTAGTGAAATGGATAAATTTTGGACATCAATTGATAGAGATTTTGCTAAAAAAATACAGCAAGACCCTAGCTTTGATCGACATCAAAAATTTAGATATCAGGAATCAAGGCGAGGTTTACAGTCTAAATTTGTTAGCGATATTTTTAGCTACCTTAATACAAATATTGGGCAGCAAATTCGCAGATCAATTCATAACCAAATCAATCAAGTCCTGAATACCTATTCAGATATATGGGAGATCTACTTTGTAACTCACTCTTTCGGGACAGTTATTCTCTGGGATATCTTATTTTCACAACGTTTTCTATCTAGTGATCCTGCATCAGATATCCAAGCACTGTTAAGAAATCGCATTTCTTTAGAAGGAATTGTGACAATGGGATCACCTATCGCCATGATCAATATGACATTAGGAACAACACCATCAAATATTCAGGAGAGTTTGCGTCATTATTCTACTAGGCTTGGTAAGCCAATCTGCTGGTTGAATTTTATTCACGCATCTGACATGATTGCCTATCCAGTCCGCCCTTTACTTCAACAAGTTGATCATAATCTCATGACAGTTGAAGATGTTTTTGATGGTGAGGTAAATTATCTGGAAAAAGTTGCTAATAAAATTGATAATACTGTGCAATTCTTAATCCAAAAAAATGCCGACTTGCATGAGGCAATCGCCATGCTTTCTGAGATTTTTGATATGCCTGCTACACGTCCAAGCTATCTTGAAGATTCTATTGTTATACGGGAGGGGATTAATATGTTGCCTGGTATTGTTGGCACACCTACTGCACATTCCAGTTATTTTAAAAATTCCACAGTCGCGCGTCGGATCGCGACAATGATCTACCCACAGAATACCAAAGAAATGGCTCAAGATACCTTAGAAAAAGTCATTTTTCATCTAAATCGAGTTCCGGGCATGACCAGGATTGAAAGTGAATTTCGACAAAAACTATCAGAAAAGCTAAGTTTCACTGATGAGGTTTTAAATCAGTTTAACATCAGAGACAATTCAAGCAATAATTGTGGTTTTTTAATTCTTACTCGCAATATCATCCAAGTTTGCCATGTGGCTGTTGTTGATTCCAGCGAAGCAATTCAATTTTTGGGCTATGTTGGATTAATTCATGGTGAAGGCTTGCGTAATGCAGTCAAAAAAATTCAAGCTGAGTTCGGCATGAGATAATTGTAAGTGTTCGCAGGATTTAAAACTGACAAACTTCCTCAGAGATATAATTTTTACCTTAACATTATCAATAATTAATGAACAGTTTCACCATCACCTACCAAGACAATCTCCCCGATGCCCTCCAAATCATTCTGGCGGGGTTAGCATTGCGTATAAACTCTGAAAATTTACTTGACGTAATTGAGCTAAAGTGGCGATCGCCCCCACTCTTTCCGCATTCCACGCTTCCAACAAATCACTATAGGTGAGAAATTCTTGATAGGCCCGATCATCTAAAGTCTCAGTTGCGAATTGTTCCCGGAGTTTTTGCCATCGTGCCTGCTGCGAGTCCGGTAAACGGCGTTGAATAATACTTAATAGTTCCACTTCTTGTGCAAATTGGGTCATCCGCTGCGTGAGGTCTTCAAGATATTGCGTCGCATCAGCCAAAGCTGTGGCGGGGAGTTGTTCCACTAATTGATGAAGGTGTTGGCGAGAGACGGTAGCAGATTCCATGAGCCTGGACGTAATCTACAATGCCATTGATTCTAACCAATAACTGAGCCTCCTATCCAGTCAATCGGTTTCTGAACCCTTGGGAAGACAACTATCCCAACATGGTTCAGGATGAATAACTGAGAGCATGAGACCCCAAATTCCCACCACATCAGCCGGGAGATTATTCACCTAGGGCGATCGCTCACTCCCCCCCCGGCCAATCCACCGCCAACACCACCGGAAACTCCGTTAAAAATTCCCGGTCTTCCGTAATGTGGGGAATCTTCAACTGGGAATCAAACATCCCCCGCTGGATCTGCCGTTGGCGCACCTGGACAAAACTCCCCGGCCCTAATACCCGTAAACAGGGGGGCGGCACTTGGCTCGATCGCACCGTGCCATAGGGTTGATTCACCTCGGTTAACCAATATTCAAACCGCTGTAAAAAGGCTTGGGGGTCGCTGAGATCATGACCGGGGGCTAGTTCAATATTGACCACATAGCGGGCGGGAAATTCCCCATCGGAGAGGGTGATACAAAAATCATCCAGCTTAATGCCAAACTCCCCCTGAAGTTTTTCCATCACCTGGATCGTGTGAAATTCCGTTGTTTTTTCCGTTGTTGAAGACAGTAAACCGCCGTAACGATGGCGAAACACCATCAAAGGAGCCTCGTTGTAATAGCCCACCACCTCCACCACATCGCCAATATCGTAGCGATAGAGGCCGCTATAACTGGTGACGAGGACGCGATACCGTTCCCCCACCGTTAACTCGTGGGGCAATCGAGTTTGGGGCTGCTCCTGGCCCCACTGATCCGGTGGCATAAATTCAAAAAAGCCGCTCTCAATGGCGAGAATCCCCGCATCACTATCCAGATCAGGGCAAACCGCAAAGCTCGCTTCTGCTGTGCCATAGATCCCCCCAAAAACCGGCGTATCCCCAAAATAATCCGGGAAACGGCGCAGATAGAAATCCGAAGTCCCCCCCCTAGCGGTGGTGATGTAGCTGAGATCGGGCCAAGCCAGTTGGGGCGTGAGGCGGCCATTGGCTCTGTAGATGGCGGCCAATTGATCAGCCCGTTGGGGATGGGGCCGCCAGCGTTTGGCTAACTCTTGACGGATCTGGGGATCGAGGTTGAGCCAGGGGGCGATCGCCCCTGTACGCAAATCCTCAATCAAAGCCTCGGCGTACTGCTCCAAATAGGCACAGGTGCGTAAAATCAGCATCGGGAAATTCGCCACCCAACCCCGCAATTGGGGGTTAGCCAGGCCAAACAGGAGGCAAACATAATGACGGCTATCAATATCGGCAATTTCCAACGCCGTAAAGGGTTGACTAAATAATTGATCCACCAAATGCTTACCCTCGCGGATGCTGCCAGCGGTGACGGGGCCGTAGGGAATCCCGGCGGAGGTGAGGCCTTGGAGTTGGGCATTATTCGTGAGCAAAGCCTTCCCAAAGGGGCGGCCCCGTTTTGCCAAACCCGCAATCATAAACCCAATACTAGCCAGATCCGCCCGCCGGAGAAATTTCTGATAGCGAGCCGTGACAGGGACGCGCTTTTTATTCCCCGTTGAGCCGCTGGTGAGGTTGATATATTTCACCGGGTCAGGGTTTAAAACATTTTGCTCCCCCTGGGCAATGCGATCGGCGTAGGGTTCATAAAAACTGTAATTGTAGATGGGAACCTGTTCCCGAAATTGAGCAATGGTCTCAATTTGTCCTAGCCCAAATTTCTGCCCCAATTCTGTGGATTGATGGGCGGCCAGATAGCGATCCAAAAAGGCTTTTTGCGTTGCTCCGACCTGGTGAGTTTTACGAATCAGGCGGTGCTTGGCGTAGGTGGTATAGGCAGCGATCAGGGAAAAGGTAAGACTATCGGCCATGGAATCTGTTTAGGGGCGTAAAAAAACGGGCCCATCCTCCACGGAAAAGACCCGTCGCAAGTGTATCAGGAAAGTTGCGCCTTAGCGGGAAGGGAGTGAGCCAGTTCGGATAGCGATCGCTCCGCTTCCCCGTCAATGACCCTACCACCCTAAACTGGTTTCTCCCTGCGTCCCCCGTTGACAGGTGGAGCAGGCACAGCCCAGGCTCTCGATCAGGGCATCATCCTGGACAAATTGGCTATGGGGAGCCATGGCTTCGGTCGAAGCCGTGATTGATGCCGGATTGAAGGCGATCGCCTCGGGGGCAGCCACAGCAGGCTGGGCCACCAACAGCGCAACCACGAGGGAACCAGAGCAACCGAGAACCGTCAAAATAGAACCTTGATTCATAATCAAGCAGGGGATAAACGACATTATCCCCAATATAGCGACCTGATGGGACTCTTGGCATCAGTCCCATCCCTGAGGCAGAGATGGGGTAACATGGGCTGGACTGTAACTTACTAGTAAGTCACTTCGTCCAAAATATCCGCCAGCAATTCCATGGCGGCGTGAAAATGGGCATCGCTCACCGATTCATCATCGATGCCATCCAGATAGTCACAGGCATAATTCAAAGCGTCTGCTTCGTCATCATTAAGATATAACCCCATTTCTTCTAAATCGTCAAAAGATTCTTCACACAACAATTCGAGATTATAGAGTAAAACATCCATTTCTTCTGCATCGATTTCGGCCTGTGCAGGCAAAACAGTTACAGTTGCCGCAACGGTTAAACCGACGGCGAAAGCCAGCAATTTCTTCAGCAACATAATCTTTGGGATTTTGAAAATCAAGAACAAGCCCATTATGCTCTATTTTTTTTTGGGTTGCCAAGGGGTTTTGAAAATTTTAATATGAGGATTGAGTTTTGATTGCTTTAGTGCTTTATAGTGATAAATCAAGAACATTATCTATGATGTGAGAAGCTTGGCGATCTCGATTTCACATTTCGCAGGTTTGGGCTATTTATGTTAATAAATGGTGCGTCAGGCACAAAGTAATCATCAACATTATCACTGATCCTATCTGACGCACCCGACAATCAATGGGTAGGATGCGTCAGAACGATTAACCCGAAACGCCAACGAGTAGCCCACGAGTGAAAAAATGTCTAGTTTGGGTCAAATGGTGGCAGGATTAGCCCATGAGATTAATAATCCCATTAGCTTTATTCATGGCAACTTAAACCATGCGGCTGAATATACCCAAAGAATGGTCGAATTGATCACCGCCTATGAGCAGGCTTTCCCAGAACATCCTGAGGAATTGGCGGTGTTGCGAGATGAATTAGATTGGGATTATCTGCAAACCGATGTGCCCGAGGTTTTTGCCTCGATGCGGAGTGGGACAGAGCGAATTCGGCAATTGGTGCTATCGTTGCGTAATTTTTCCCGCCTGGATGAGGTGGATCTTAAAACAGTTGATCTCCATGATGGCTTAGAAAGTACGCTATTGCTCTTGGGGCATCGTGTCAATGATCAAATTACGATCATCAAGAACTACGGTGACTTGCCCCCTGTGAACTGCCATCCCAGCCAGATTAATCAGGTGTTTATGAATCTCCTCACCAATGCCATTGATGCCGTACAGGGGCAACCCCATCCCCAAATTGCGATCGCCACCCGACTAATCC
>RECT01000048.1 GCA_007693875.1 Spirulina sp. DLM2.Bin59 | reverse complement strand
GAGACAACTATTGTGGGGGAGTTGTCCGATTTCGTGAAGCAGTTGGCCATAGTCTTGATAGTCTGGGTGGTAGCTACCGACTAATTCACCGGGGGTTAAGGTTTCCTGAAAGTCATCAAGGATGATTAGGCAGCGGTGGTTTCTGAGGTGGTTGAGGAGGGAGTTGGGGGGAGGTGAGGGGTTGATGATGGATGGGTCTTGGGGGGTGAGGAATTGGAGGAGGTTATTTTGGAGGGCGGTGAGGGTGGGAAATTTGCGATGACTGCGCCACAGGATGTGATCGAAGTGGTCTTTTATTTGTTCTACCAGTTGTCTCGTGAGGGCGGTTTTACCAATGCCTGATAGGCCGGTAAGGGTGATGATGCGGTTTTTTTCTTGGAGAATCCACTGTTTGAGGGTGGCCAGTTGTGTGGTTCGGCTGTGGAGGTTGAGATATTCCGGGGCTTGGCTCAGGTCGTGGTGAGGTTGAGATGGTGCGTTGGTGGTAGCAGTCCGCTGGCTTTTTTTTGCTTGATTGTATACGTCGTTACAGACGTTTATTTGATTAGCAGATACCACCCCATCATTGTGATAAGTAAATATTTCTCTTTCGATGAGCGATCGAACATTTTTCTTTTTGACATCCTCGCCCAGGAGTTCAGATAGGACTGTCCACAATTCTGATGCCGACTTCCGAACATGATCATTAGTGCAATGATACTCCTTGGATATGTCCTGATATCCTTTGCCTTCCCACGTCCCTTCCAAAATAGCCCGTTGCAGCGAGTCTAGGTGCTCCCCAGTCCTGACGAAAATTAGTTCGTCTGTCCACTGCAATGCCTGTTGAATGTTCATAGTTATTTAGTTAGGTATACACACCTCGACTCACAGAAATACCACATCATGCCACAACTTGCAACTTTTTGCTGTAAGGTTTCACAATTTCCTCCTTTTTTTGTTTTGATATTTGACGCATACCCCACCAAATCTCACTTTTTGGGGTTATAAAATGGGAAGTAAGTTGAGATAATAGATGTTAGTTCATGTCGTTCTGCTTCAAGCAAAATTAATTATGCTAAAAACAAAATTGCTCTCAGGGTTTATAACTGTAGCAGCCGTAACAATTTCAATTGTCGGAATTGTAGAGGAAGCGATCTCATCGCCACTGTACCTAACTCCGGGTGAAACCGGCACTGTCCAAGGGTTTTATTGGCCTTCTGCATCTGGACAATACGATGCACTTATTCAATGGAACTTCCTTGATGGATATGTAGGGCGGACAGACATTGGGTTGAGTGGTGTGTTGAAGTTTGTAGAAGACTCATTATTTGAAGAATCCAGAAATGGTACGCAGTACCAAATTACTAACGATGCCATCTCGAGCATTAATCCCGTCCGGCCAATAATCACGTACCGCCCCATGTCGGCTCAAAATACCCCTGGTGGAGAAACGACAGCCGGTTTAGTTGACTGGTCAGATGGGGGAACAATCAGCATGAGCGTCGGCATACGGACTTTAGATATAGACAGTTTGTTTACACATGTCAAGCAATTGCGAGAAAGTTGGTCGCCGATCAATTCAATTCAAGATATGCACAATCTCTGGTTAGGAGAGGTACGAACCCAGTTCACTATTGAAGGACACACTTCATCTTCTAGTCGAGATTTATATCTTGATTTATCAAATTACAGTCCGCCCACCGATGATAATTCCCAAAAAATTCCTGAACCTACCAGTGTGATCGCACTTTTGGCACTAACGATGGCGGGTTTGACTTCAATTAAGAAAAACTGTCGGTCAATCTAGTGTTATGAGGCTAACATTTCGACGCAGATTCCCCTCCTTCCCTGGTTCCCCTTCTCCTCTTTTGGGAGGAGGGGAGTTTACTTGAAAAGATTAGGGTGCATCAGACGGCATCATTAATAATATTAACAGTGTTAGAGGCTGTTTAAAAAGAAAGATTAAGTAGGAGCAAGAGAGCGTAGGGTCAGATGAATCATCACCGCATAAATTGCCGATTCAGATACCTCTGGTAGTAACTCGTAGTCTTTGCTCAATCTTCGATAAACATTCAACCACCCAAACGTCCGCTCTACTACCCAACGCTTGGCTACCACCTCAAACTCTTGCTTCAGATTCTCTCTGATCTCTACTGTTGCTTCCACCAGTAACCACAGCCATAAAGGCAAAAGGGAAAAGGCAAACAAAAATCTATCTTATCTTCATCCTTCCCCTCCCCACTCCATCAACCCATAGGCTGCTCCCACTCGCTCTGAACCATTAGCTTCTGTCACAAGCACCTTCATGATCTGACCCAGGGAATCAACAATGACATGACGCTTGCGCCCTTTCACCTTCTTGCCCCCGTCAAAGCCGTAAACCTCCCCTTTTTTCCGTCGTTTTGACGGATTGAGAATCTACAGCTACGACGGTAGGTAACGGCTCTTTGCCCACAGATTCTCGTCTCTGTCGGGCGAGAGTTTGATTGATACGTTCCCAAATGCCCTCCACTTGCCAACTCCGGTAATAGAAGTAGACTGTGGAGTAGGGGGGGAACTCACTAGGTAGCATTCGCCACTGGCATCCGGTTTTGAGATGATAGAAAATGGCGTTACACACGACTCTCAGGTTGACTCGTCGTTGGCGACCGCCAGGCTTTTGGGGTGGGAGTAAGGGTTCCAGGAGTTGCCACTGGTCATCAGAAAGGTCACTGGGGTAAGGCATGAAAGCTCAGAGCACCCTACCCTTTTTACTTTGCCAGGTCTCTTTTTGATAACTTCACCTTCCTTACATTTCTTTTTACACGACCTCTTATACCAATTCTCCAACGTCAGGCGACAAAAAAAGATACTTAAGCCCTTTCCCTGAATCACTTTATGTGTAGCTCCCATTTAGGGAATTGGTATTACTTTGCTTGACGCACCATTCACTTAAATTTCACAATCTCGATTTTTTAGTTAACCTGCGGAATGTGAGTTTTAATCATAATCCTGCTGTTGAGATCGCCCCCCCAAACAAGACATCAGCCCCACATCAAACGACCCCAACCCTTAGCCCAGTTATAATACAGCCATAACACTGACCCGACAGTCCGAAATCCCTATGGTTGCCCCTAGCCTCCGCTGGACTACCCGCGATTTAACCGCCATGCCCGACGATGGCGGTTGGAAACGATATGAAATTGTTGATGGAGAACTTTACGTGACCCATGCCCCCCATATTCGCCATCAAAATGCAGGCGGTAATCTTCAGTTTGAATTAGAGTTGTGGTCACGTCAGACAAAATTGGGCAAACCCGTCAATACCCCCGGCGTGATCTTTTCACCCTATGATGCCGTAATCCCCGATCTCGTTTGGGCCAGCAATGCCCGCTTAGAGCATGGCCTGGATGAATCCGGGCATTTTATCGTTGCACCGGAATTGGTCGTCGAAGTGCTTTCCGCCGGATCGCAGAATATCCAGCGCGATACCGAAATTAAACTGAAACTCTATTCCCGCTATGGTGTCCAAGAATATTGGATTGTTAATTGGCAATTGCAAACGGTGGATGTATACCGGCGGACAGCGGCCCAGCTTGAGCGAACAGCGACGTTAGGCGTGGGGGATGCGCTCACATCGCCGCTATTGCCGGGGTTTGAGGTGGCGATCGCCTCAATTTTTGCGTAGCTGATCGGCAGGCCAAAAGAGCAAGCCCAACGTAGATGGGGTTTGAGGAGGGGGGAGGGGTTAGCGGCTGGGGGTCAAGTGGATGCGCCCGGCATCCATTTCGGCCATGAGCAATTCCAGGGCTTCATAGTCTACATCGGAAATGTGACCAATGCGGGTGAGTTCCAGATTGATCGCGTTTTCAATTTCAGGTGTTAGGCGACGGATGTATAACGCTTTCTCCACCAACCGGCGAATTAAGGGTGCTCTTGTCACTGAATTGATACATCGTGAAAGTAGATATGTATATGATCCGTCGGGACTGGGGTTGATGATGTGATCAATGGGTCAGTATGATGTGATCTAAGTCACGATACACCTAGGGAATATACGGAAGCAATCAGACGGTTGAGTCATTTTTCCGATAAAAACGGGATTAACTTGAGGGTTTGGGGCGATCGCCCCCCTGGCGATAGTGCCAATAGTCTGTCAAGATTTGGCCATGATCGAAGCACAGCGGCTCCGGCAGACTGTCCGGCAGGAATAGCCCAACGGTTTTAGCATCATCGGCGGCGCGGGGTTCCCCGCTGGCGGTGGCGATAAACACGATGCTGATCGTGTGTTGGCGGGGATCTCGACGGGGATCGGAGTAAAGATAAAACTGCTCAACCAACGTCACATCAAGGCTAATTTCTTCGCGAGCTTCCCGCCGGGCCGCTGTTTCCACCGCCTCGCCATAGTCCACAAATCCCCCCGGAATCGCCCAACCATGGGGGGGGTTTTGCCGCTCAATCAAGATGATCGGGCGGTGGGGACGATCCATTAATTCGATAATGATATCAACGGTGGGGGCAGGGTTGCGGTAGGCCATGGATTAAGATTACCAAAAAACTATATCAAGATCCGATCGCCATGACTTTACTGATTGCTGGAGATATCGGCGGCACCAATACCCGGCTGCAACTGTTTCACACCACCGCCCAGGGGGTAGAGCCGGAATCCCCACCCCAAAGTTACCCCAGCCAAAAATACGGCGATCTCGTTCCCATTGTGGAGGAATTTTGTGCCAGTTTGGGCAAATGTCCCCAACGAGCCTGCTTTGCCATTGCAGGGCCCGTGGCAAATAACCGCTGCACCCTTACCAATCTTCATTGGCAACTGGCGGGCGATCGCCTCGCCCAGGATCTCCAATTAGAAACGGTGACACTCATTAATGATTTTGCCGGCATTGGCTACGGTGTGGTGGGGCTCAAGCCGGAAGACTTGCATTGTTTACAGGCCGGAGAACGGGATCCCCTAGGGCCCATTGCCGTGATTGGGGCCGGAACCGGTTTAGGGGAAGCGGTGGTGATTCCCCAAGCCAACGGCCCATACCGGGTTTTTCCCACCGAAGGCGGCCATACGGATTTTGCCCCCCGTAACCCGATGGAAACTGCCCTGTTAGATTATTTCAAAACCGAGAAGCAGTTAAAACGGGTGTCCGTGGAGCGGGTGGTTTCGGGGATGGGGATTGTCGATATTTACCACTGTTTGCGCGATCGCCTCGCTATCCCGGAATCCCCCACCTTGGCCGCCCAACGGCAAAACCCAGATCTGGATCTCGCCGCCCTGATTGCCCAAGGGGCCGCCAGCACCGAGGATCCCCTCTGCCAAGCAACGATGAATTGTTTTGTTTCCGCCTACGGAGCCGAGGCCGGCAACCTTGCCCTGAAACTTTTGCCCTATGGGGGGCTGTTCATTGCCGGTGGGATTGCCGCCAAAATTCTGCCCTTGATGGAGCAGGGGGAATTTATGGCCGCCTATCGGGATAAAGGCCGCGTCAGTCCTATCCTCGATCGCGTCCCGATTCAGGTGGTGTTAAGCGGCGATGTGGGGCTGGTGGGGGCGGCCCTCTGTGCGGCTCAGAGTTAATTGTGGTGAACCCGCTCCACTAGGCTGGTGAGGTCTTGAACGAGGCAAGCCATGAGGTTATGGCTATCCACGGCGGTGGCAACCCAGGCATTGAACCCCGATTTCACACCATGGCGATTATCCAAAAGGGTTTGGCCGGTGGTAAATTTCCCTTGGGTTTCAATCATCACTTGACCCCGTTTGAACGTCAGCAATTCGGGATAAAAGAGATAGGCGATCGCCACCGCATCATGAATGACAAACCCCCGTTCGCCCTTGGTTTCTCGGTGCTCTAGGGAGGTTCTGGTTAAAAATTCCACCAGTTTCGCCATGAACTCCACCAATTTACTCTCTGGGTAATCGGCAACAAGATCAGCGATCATCTCTGAGGTAAACACCAACTGGCGAGTCACATCCAAGGGCAGCATCACCATATCGCTGCGGCTGGCAAACACCTGTTGGGCGGCCTTGACGTTAAAGGCAATATTAAACTCCGCCACGGGGGTGACATTGCCCGGCACATTAAACGCCCCCCCCATGATCACAATTTCCTTCGCTTTTCTGAGAGTACCGGGGGCTTGGTTTTCGGCGATCGCCAAATTCGTCAGAGGCGCAATCCCCACAATCGTCACCTCACCGGGATAGCGATTCAGGAGGTCAATAATCAGCTTTTCCGAAGGGGGAGAATCCGCAAACCGTCGCCGGCCAGGGGGCAGGGTTTGGGACAGGTTGCCCATGCCATCGGAGCCGTGGATATGGCTGGCATGGCTAAACAGTTGTTCCGGCAAAGCCACACCCCGACCGACAACAATATCATCCACCTCACTGAGGCGCAAAATTTGGCAGGCGGCGTTAAACGTGTTGCGAGCCGGGACATTGCCCGCCGCCGTAGTGATGGCCAGCAAATCAATATTTTTATGTTTGAGAAAACTCAACAACCAGAGGATCGAAAAAATATCATCACCACCGGGGTCAGTATCTAAAATTAATTTCCGTACCATCGGCTTGTGAGTAGGAAGGATGAAGGGGGAAGGATGAAGGATGAAGTGGGAAGGATGAAGGGGGATGTTTGCTCAAAATTGTTGGGTAGATGGGCCTGTAGGGGCGAAAAATCTTTCGCCCTCCCGATTCCCCTTTCTGCCTTCTGCCTTCATCCCTCTGCCTTGGGCTTTCCCCCCTTCTCATCCTACAGCGATCAGGATTTTTCGCCATCGCCAAAACCTTGCTAGGATAAAGGCTCTGCCTTGAGGACAAACGACGGTGAAGGTTTTACATCTGAATCAATCAGATCAAGGAGGAGGGGCCGGCATCACCGCCTATCGCCTCCACCGCGCTCTTCAGTCCCAAGGCCTCGAGTCTCATTTATTGGTGGGTAAGGTGGTGGCCCCGGAGCGGGATGTCACGGTATTCCCGCGTTGGCCCTGGATTGAAAGTCATCTGTCGCGCTTGAATCGCAATACCATCAGCCTCAACTATGTAGAGTTGCTCAGTAGCTTTGCCCTGCCTCGCCATCCTCGCTATCAATGGGCGGATGTCCTCAATTTCCACAACCTCCACACCGGCTATTTTAATTACTTGGCGTTACCGAAGATAACGCGCCACAAGCCAGCGGTATGGACGCTCCATGATATGTGGGGGCTAACGGGCCATTGTGCCTATAGCTATGATTGCGATCGCTGGTTGCGGGGCTGTGGTCGCTGCCCCTATCCCCAGGAATATCCCCCCATTCGCTTTGATAGTTCCGCCTGGGAATGGCGGTTGAAACAGTGGGTCTATGGGCGATCGCGCCTCACCATTGTGGCCCATAGTCAATGGTTGGTGGATTTGGCGAAGCGGAGCCTTTTGGGACGGTTCCCGGTGCAAATGATCCGGGCGGGTCTGGATTTAAACCAGTTCCAACCCCATGATCCCGCCACCTGTCGCCGCTTGTTGGGGTTGCCGGTGGAGGGGCGGGTGTTGTTGTTTGGGGTGGATAGTTTGGTGGAGCGGCGCAAGGGGGGGGATTTTATTTTGCCCCTGTTGCAGCGGTTGCCCCCATCCCTGACGCGGGATTTAACGCTGTTAATGTTTGGCAGTCAGGGTTCCCGTTTGGCGGAAAAGGTGGATATTCCGGTGGTCAATTTGGGCTATATCCACAGTGATCACCTCAAGGCGATCGCCTATGCAGCGGCGGATCTGGTGTTATTCCCCACCCGGGCCGACAATGCGCCTTTAGTGATCCAGGAAAGTTTGGCCTGTGGTACACCCGTGATCACGTTTGGGGTGGGGGGTGTGCCGGAGTTCATTGAACCGGGGGTGACGGGCTATTTAGCCGAGCCAGAGAATGGCGAGGATCTGGCTTGGGGGGTGCAGTCTTGGTTAGAAAAAACCGATCTCGCTCCCCATCGGGCCCGCTGTCGTCAGGTGGCAGAAGCCGAATATTCCCTCACCGCCCAAGCCCAGCAATACCAACGCCTCTACGCCCAATTAATCAACCATTAATCCCCCACGCCGATCATGGCGAACCCGGATCCACGGCAAAAAGTCCCTGCCATCGTCTCTCCGGTGCGCTATCCTAGGCCGCCTTGCTTATTTTGCACAATTTCCCCATGGTTAAACCCTTCCTGAAATGGGCTGGCGGTAAACGTCAACTCCTCCCCACGATCCAAAAATATCTACCCCCCGAACTCACCACCGGAGAAATTCAACATTATTTTGAACCCTTTATCGGAGGGGGTGCAGTGTTATGGGCGATCGCCTGCCAATTTCCCCATCTTCAGCGATCAATCCTCGATCTCAACCCGGAACTGATCACCGCCTATACCACCGTGCAACAGGATGTTGAGAGCCTCATCCAACAGTTGGAAAATCTCCAAGGCCATTACTTTAGCCTCTCCCCAACACAACAATCCCAGTATTACTATCAAATCCGCGCCCAATTTAATCAGCAGCGCCAGGGGTTTGACTTTCGCACCTACAATCCCCAATGGCTTGAGCGCACCGCAATGCTGATTTTCCTCAATCGTACCTGTTTTAACGGCCTATTTCGGGTCAATGCCAAGGGAGAATTTAACGTCCCCGTGGGGCGGTATCGAAATCCGAAAATTTGCGATCGCCTCAACCTCACCGAAGTTGCCCAAGTCCTCCAAACCACCCACATCCAACAGGGGGATTTCACGGCGATCGCAACCGGGATCCCGCCCAACAGCTTCGTTTATTTCGACCCCCCCTATCGCCCCCTCAACACCACCGCCTCCTTCAACGCCTATGCTTCCCAGGGGTTTGATGAGCAAGATCAAAGACGGTTAAAGGAACTGTGCGATCGCCTCCATCACCAGGGTATTCGCTTCATGGTCAGCAACTCCGACCCCCACAACATCGATCCCAATGATCATTTTTTTGATGATCTCTATCAGGACTATCAAATTATCCGTATCCCCGCCACGCGGATGATCAACAGCAAATCTCGCAAACGCGGCCCCATTAGCGAACTCCTGATCATCAACTATGGCGATCATGGGTAGGGGCGCAGCATCACCCCATTTTTGCGCCATTCTCGTCCCCAGGGTTTGAGCGCAACCGCGAGATCCTGAACCGGGGCTGCGATACAATAAAGGACTGAAGGAACCTGATCACCATGGCCAAATCCCCCTCTGAAGGCATCAAAATTATTAGTGACAACCGCAAAGCGCGGTTTTTGTATGAAATCCTCGACACCTACGAAGCTGGTATTGAACTGGTGGGAACCGAGGTGAAATCAATCCGGGCTGGCCGCGTCAACCTCCGGGATGGCTACGGCCTGATGCGCAATGGCGAAGCCTGGTTGCTGAATGTCCATATTTCCCCCTACGAAGCCAGCGGCGACTACTTCAACCATGATCCCCGCCGTACCCGCAAGCTGCTGCTCAAAAAGCAAGAAATCAATAAACTGATTGGCAAACTCGAACAGGAGGGCCTCACCCTTGTTCCCCTCAAACTCTACTTCAAGCGGGGCTGGGTTAAGGTGGCCCTCGGTTTAGGCAAAGGGAAAAAACTCCACGACAAGCGCGAAACCATCAAAAAACGCCAAGATGAGCGGGAAATTCGCCGCACCATGAAGCAGTTTTAAAGTCGGTGGGCGCATTGGGGGGGCAAGATTGGGAGGCGCAAGATCGGGAGTGAAAGATTGGAGGGCGAAAGATTGGAGGGCGAAAGATTTTTCGCCCCTACTTGGCTCGGATTAATTCCACCCCATCGCGGCCATCATGGCTGTGGATATAAAACCGCACCTCCTCTTCGGAAGATGTGGGTAGGTTCCGGCCCACAAAATCGGGATGGATGGGCAATTGGCGATGGCCCCTGTCCACCAAAACCGCCAGATAAATCACCTCCGGCCGGCCAAACTCCCCCACCGCATTCAACGCCGCCCGGATCGTCCGGCCCTTGTAGATCACATCATCCACCAACACGACGATTTTGCCTGTTAAATCACAGGGCATCGCACTTTTAGCGGGGGTGCGCATTCCCACCTGGTTAAGGTCATCTCGATAAAATGTAATATCCAACTGCCCCACCACTACCGCCTCCTGCTCCAGGCTGTAAATCTGCGCTGCCAAGGCATCGGCTAGGGGCACACCCCGCGTATGGATGCCCACCAACACAACCCGCGAAAGATCCCCCACTTTTTCGATAATTTCCGAGGCTAAACGGGTGAGGGTGCGGCGGATTTCGTCGGGGGAGAGGATTTCGATGGTGGTGGTCATGGTGGAGGAATGGGTGGGAGATTGGTTTGTATTGT
>RECT01000192.1 GCA_007693875.1 Spirulina sp. DLM2.Bin59 | reverse complement strand
TGGGCGATCGCCGCAATATGGTCTTTACCGGCACAGAAGTGATTCAAGGGCGGGGGGTGGCGATCGTCACCGCCACAGGCATGGCCACGGAATTAGGCAAAATTGCCCAACTCCTCCAAGGGGTCAAAGATGAACCCACCCCCCTGCAACAACGCATGGCCCAACTGGGCAATGTCCTCGTCACCGGCTCCCTCATTTTGGTGGCCCTCGTGGTGGTTTACGGCCTCCTGCAATCGGGGGACTTGAGCCGGTTGCGGGAATTGGTGGAAGTTTCCCTCAGTATGGCGGTGGCGGTGGTTCCTGAAGGCCTCCCCGCTGTGATTACCGTAACGTTAGCCATCGGCACCCAACGAATGGTCAAACGCCACGCCCTGATCCGCAAACTCCCCGCCGTCGAAACCCTCGGCAGCGTCAACACGATCTGCTCCGATAAAACCGGCACGCTCACCCAAAATAAAATGGTCGCGCAAACCCTCCAAACTTTGGGGAATCAGTTGCGAGTGACCGGAGAGGGCTACGGCCCCGACGGCAAATTTTTCGCCCCCGATGCTCAAGTGGTGGGCACAGCGGATTATCCCGAAATTCAAGGGCTATTGGTGGCGGCGGTGCTCTGCAATGATGCCAACTTGCAACAGGGAACCGGCGGCGAATGGTTAATTCTCGGAGATCCCACCGAAGGGGCATTACTGACCCTAGGGGCCAAGGCCGGGCTATGGCGGCAAAGTTTAGCCCCCCATTTTCCGAGGGTGGCAGAAATCCCCTTTTGCTCGGATCGCAAACGGATGAGCGTGATTTGTGGCGCTGACCCGGAGCAACCCAAAAAGGCCTACACCCTCTTTAGCAAAGGCTCCCCGGAACTCCTACTCAACTGCTGTGATCATTACCAATTTGGCGACCATGCCCATCGCCTCACCCCTAAGGAACGGCAGGCGGTGAGCCGCAGCAATGAGGAGATGGCGAGTCAGGGGTTGCGGGTGTTGGGGTTGAGCTATAAGTTCCTAGATCATTTACCCACAGGTGAAGAAGACCCGGAACAGGGGATGGTGTGGTTGGGCATGGTGGGGATGTGGGATGCGCCTCGGTTGGAGGTGGCGGAGGCGGTGCGCCGTTGTCGGGCGGCGGGGATTCGCCCGATTATGATCACCGGCGATCATCAGTTAACGGCAATGGCGATCGCCCAACGGCTTGGCATTGCTGAACCCCAGAGCCACAGTCTCACGGGGCAAGAGTTAGCAAACATGTCCCAGGCAGATCTGGAAATTGAGGTGGAGCGGGTGAGCGTTTATGCGCGGGTTGCTCCGGAGCATAAGCTGCGCATTGTCCAGGCTTTGCAACGACGGGGCAAGTTTGTGGCGATGACCGGCGATGGGGTGAATGATGCCCCGGCCTTGAAGCAGGCGGACATTGGCATTGCCATGGGAATCACGGGCACGGATGTGAGCAAAGAGGCCAGTGATATGGTTCTATTGGATGATAATTTTGCGACAATTGTGGCAGCAACGGAAGAGGGGCGGGTGGTTTATACGAATATTCGCCGCTTTATCCAGTACATTTTGGGCAGCAATGTGGGGGAAGTGATCACCATTGCCGCTGCCCCCATTTTGGGGTTATCGGCTGTGCCGCTCACGCCGTTACAAATCCTCTGGATGAATTTAGTCACCGATGGTTTACCAGCATTGGCGTTGGCGGTGGAGCCAGCGGAGCCGAATGTGATGAATCAGCCGCCGTTCCGCCCGGATGAAAGTATTTTTGCGCGGGGGTTGGGGTCTTATATTGTGCGAATTGGTTTGGTGTTTGCTTTCTTTTCGATTGCGCTGATGGTGTGGGCCTATGATGCCCATCCGGAGCATTGGCGAACGATGGTGTTTACGACGTTGTGTTTAGCGCAGATGGGCCATGCGATCGCCGCTCGTTCCTATACTCGTTCGACGTTGGAGATGAATCCTTTTTCTAATCCGGCGTTGTTGTTGGCGGTGTTAAGTACGGGGGCGTTGCAATTGTTATTAATCTATGTGCCTTTCCTGCGCAATTTTTTCGGCACGACGCGGCTCACGGGTGAGGAGTTATGGATTTGTTTAATGTTTAGTACGGTGTTGTTTTTGTGGGTGGAGTTGGAGAAGTTGTTTATCCGGTTTGTCTTGGGGCGACGAATGCGATCGGGTGTTTAAACCTCTTTAGTAAGTGTCAGATGAGAATTACTCCCATCTGACGCACCAGGTAGCAAGACTTAAGCCCCTACGGATTCCTTGGCGGCGTACATCACTTCTAAGCTGATTTCGGTGATGTGGCGATCGCGGGCGAATTTCTCTGTATTCCGTTTCACTTTCCCTCGCACAAAACCCGGAACTTTATTCAATTCCCCTTGGGCCTCCCGCGTCCAGTTGAGATCAGAACCGGCAGAAATCCCTTTGGTGATCACTTCCTTCGTATCGTGGCCGCCGAAAATTTCTAAGAGGTGATCTTCCATCCCCAAGGTGAAGGAATTGTAGACCAAATCCGCCAGTTGGTTCGTGCCTTCATAGCCCAAGTAGGGGCGATAACCAATGGGGAAATCCTGAATATGGATGGGGGCCGCAATCACGCCGCAGGGGATATTTAAGCGTTTGCCCACATGGCGCTCCATTTGCGTGCCGAAGATGGCAGCAGGTTCGAGGCGGGCGATCGCATCCCCAATTTCCGCATTATCTTCGCTGATCAGCACCTCATCACAATATTCACTCACCTCGGTGCGGAACCAATCTGCATCATATTTACAATAGGTTCCTGCCAAGACCACATGAATTCCCATTTCCCGGGCGAGGATTTTTGTCATGGCAGCGGCGTGGGTATTGTCCCCAAACACCACCGCTTTTTTACCGGTTAAATTTTGGCAGTCAATGGAGCGGGAGAACCAAGCGGCCTGGGAAACGTAGAGGGTTTGCTCTTTGATAAAGGCTTCATAATCGACATTGGCCCCCTGCTCATTCAAACAGGCTTGAATGGCGCGAATACAGCGGGCTGTTTCCACAACACCCATGGGGGTAATATCCACCATCGGTGTCCCGAATTCCTTCGCCAAATACTGCGCCGCCATGCCTCCCACTTCCCGATAGGGGACGAGGTTAAACCAGGCTTTGGGCAGTTTTTTCAATTCTTCCACCGTCGCCCCTTCCGGGACAATGGTATTGACGATGATTCCTAAATCCGCCATCAACCGTTTTAACTCTGTACAGTCGTGGCGATTGTGGAAACCGAGGGTGGTGATCCCTAAAATATTCACCGAAGGCTGCTCGGTTTTTTGGGTATCAAGATCCCCTTGTTTGCGGGCTTTGGCGATGTAGTATTCGACGATTTGCTGAAGGGTGCGATCGCTCGCCTGCAATTCATTGACCCGGTAGTGATTGACATCCGCCAGCATCACATCACACTGGGCATCCATCTGGGCGCGATCGACAAAGTTTTGTAAATCCTCTTGCAAAATGCTGGAGGTACAGGTAGGGGTGAGGACGATTAAATCCGGGTGTTCATCTTGGTCTTTGCGGGTAATGTTATCCACCACCTTTTCCTGAGAACCCCGGGCCAAAACGTTACGATCCACGACGCTGGTGGTGACGGGGGTAAAATTCCGATCCCGCTCTAGCATCGATCGCATCACATTGAAATAATCATCCCCTAAGGGAGCGTGCATAATCGCATGAACATTTTTAAAGGAACTGGCAACCCGCAATGTGCCAATATGGGCGGGGCCTGCGTACATCCAATAAGCCAATTTCATCGACGATTAACCTCCAGGGCTAAGTAAAAATACTAGAGAAAGGTTGAAGTTCCTTCGGTTACTGGCTTTTTATTCTCTCAGAAACGTTGAGGCGATCGCCCCCAACTTCACATAATGTTTTCTTTCTTCACACTCAATTTTTCACCCCTACTTCCCGTTACATTCCCGAAACTGGCACGATCGCCCCTAGGGGTGATCCCCCCCCTCGATAAGGTGAAGGCAAGTGAAACCCAGCTTGTGAGCCTGTGATGATGTCCTCAACGATCCCCGTCGCCTCCCGCATTTCCCCCCTGATCAGTGCGATCGCCTATCCCTTAGGCAATCAGGTGATATTGCCCTACTACTTCAGCCAAATCAGGGTCATGGGCCAGGAAAATATCCCCAAAACCGGCCCGGTGATCCTGGCTCCCACCCATCGCTCCCGCTGGGATGCGCTGATTGTTGCCCATACCACTGGTAAAACTGTCACAGGCCGTTACCTTCGATTTATGGTTTCTGCGGATGAAATGCGGGGGGTGCAGGGGTGGTTTATTCGGCGTTTAGGGGGGTTCCCCGTGGATACCCATGCCCATCATCGCAAGTTGGCCAGTTTGGATCACACGGTCAACTTGCTCAACCAGGGAAAAATGGTAGTGATTTTCCCAGAGGGGGATATTTTTCGAGGATCGGGGGTGCAGCCCATCAAACGGGGCGTGGCGATGGTAGCCTTACAAGCCCAGGCAGAACGGGAGGCGCGGGAGTGCAATGCCCCCGTGCAGATTGTCCCCGTCAGTTTGCAATATTCCCAACAGATCCCCCGCCGAGGCAGCGAGGTGACAGTGAAAATCGGGGAGGCGATCGCCGTCAATCAATACCCTCAGCTATCCATGAAAGGCGCATCTAAACAGTTAACCCAAGATGTAGCCGCAGCATTGGCGGCGTTGGCAAATTAATGTAGGGGCGTTGGCGTAAGCCTGCCGGAGGCACAAAAATCTTTCGCCCCCACACCCACCCATGCCGCAACGAGATAATCACCATCCTTTTACCTTTTACCTTTTGCCTTTTACCTTTTGCCATTCTCGACAGCCTGTCGCTTGACTCAAGCGATCGCCCCCTTTCAAGATCAGACCATTCCTGATTTTTGGAGAACACACGATGCGTAAACTTTTGGTGACTCTGGCTCTAACGGTGTTGTTTCTGCCCCTGCTGTGGCTGATGCCCGCCCAAGCCGCTGACTTGGGAGCTGGGGAAGCAATCTTTAAAGCCAACTGTGCCGCTTGCCACATGGGGGGCGGCAATGTGGTCAATGGGGCCAAAACCTTGAAGCAAGGGGATTTGGACAAATGGGATATGGCCAGTGTTGCAGCGATTAAAAACCAAGTGATCAACGGTAAAGGGGCTATGCCCGGCTTTGGCTCTAAGTTTAGTGCCGAACAGATTGAGGATGTGGCAGCCTACGTTCTTGATCAAGCCAGCAAGGGCTGGTAAGGGAGTGAGAAGTGAGAAGGTAATCCTCTTTTCTCACTTCTCTATCCTCTGCTTCTCCCCCCATGGGGGCCTAAAATGGATTGCAGATGTATTGATGCAAGAATTCCATGATCACGCAATCTTTCTACTTTGACGACGAAGGCGATCGCAAAAATTCCTTTGAACTCCCCGGAGCCAAACCCCACTACAACCCCGATCGCCCCGGCCAAGTGGAGCATATTGCCCTTGATCTCGTCCTCAATATTCCCCAACAGGAATTTAGCGGCAGTTGCACGATCACGATCCGCCCGATCCGTTCCGGTATCACCCACCTCACCCTTGATGCCGTTGATTTAGTAATTCAAGCCGTTAGCGTCAGGGCGATCGCCCAACCCTTCGACTACAACGGCGAACAGTTAACCATTGAATTGCTTGAACCCACCGGCTCCGATCCCTTTGATCTGGTCATTCATTACGCCGCCCGCCAACCCCAGCGCGGCCTCTACTTCATCGGCCCTGATGATCATTATCCCGATAAACCCCTCCAGGTGTGGACTCAGGGGGAAGATGAGGATTCCCGCTATTGGTTCCCCTGTTTTGATTATCCCGGTCAACTGGCCACCTCAGAAATTCGCGTCGAAGTCCCCCAACCCCTGCGGGCCATTTCCAATGGCGAACTGGTGGGAACGGAAAATTTAGGTCAAACAACCCGTTACCATTGGCATCAAAAACAAATCCACCCCACCTATCTCATGACCCTCGCCGTCGGAGATTTTGCCGAAATTGCCGACCAATGGCAGGGCATTCCTGTCACCTACTATGTGGAAAAGGGCCAAGAAGCATCGGCCCGTTTGACCATGGGCAAAACCCCCCAAATGATTGCCTTTTTGAGTGAAAAATACGGCTACCCCTATCCCTATCCTAAATATGCGCAGGTTTGCGTTGCCGACTTCATTTTTGGCGGCATGGAAAACACTTCCACAACGCTGCTTACAGATCGTTGCCTCTTGGATGAACGGGCAATGCTCGATAATGAGCGCACCGAAAGTTTAGTTGTTCATGAACTCGCTCATCAATGGTTTGGGGATTTGGTGGTGATTAAGCATTGGTCCCATGCTTGGCTTAAAGAGGGGGCGGCTTCCTATTCGGAGGTGATTTGGACGGAGCATGAATATGGCCCGGAAGCGGGGGCCTATTACCTGTTGAACGAGGCCCGCAGCTATCTCAGTGAAGACAGTTCCCGCTATCGTCGCCCCATTGTCACGAATATTTACCGGGAGGCCATTGAACTGTACGATCGCCATCTTTACGAAAAAGGGGCCTGTGTTTACCACATGATCCGGGGGATTTTGGGTGATGAGCTGTTTGATCGGGCCATCCATCGCTTTATTAATGATCATGCCCATAAAACTGTAGAGACTATTGATCTATTGCGGGCCATTGAAGCGGCCACCGGTCGCAATTTAGCCTTTTTGTTTGATCAGTATGTGTTCCGGGGTGGTCATCCCGATTTTAAAGTCAGTTATGGCTGGGATAATGAGGCGAAATTAGCCAAGGTGACGGTGAAGCAAACTCAGGCAAAAAGCGATTCTACCGGCAGTGATAGCCAACTGTTTGATTTAGAAATTCCCATTGCCTTTGGTTCCGTTAATGCTCAGGAGCAGGTTTCCTTCCAATCCTTAACGGTGCGCCTTAATCAGCCGGAACAGACGTTTTATTTCCCCCTCACGCAAAAACCGGATTTCTTTAGTTTTGATGTTTGCAATAGCTTCCTGAAAACCGTCAGCCTGGATTATCCCGTTGCTGCCCTGAAGCAACAGCTTAAATACGATCCTGATCCGGTTTCGCGCATCTATGCCGCGATCGCCCTCGCGAAAAAAGGGGGATTGGAGGCGATCGCCGCCCTCCAAACTGCCTTAACGGGCGATGGCTTCTGGGGTGTGCGGTTGGAAGTGGCGAAACAGTTGAGCAAAATCAAGCTGGATCAAGCCGTGGATGCCCTCAGCACTGGCTTAGGGGATCAAGATGCGCGGGTGCGTCGGGCGGTGGTTGAAAGTTTAGCCAAAATTAAAAACCCGAAAAGTTACGAACTAGTCCTAGCGGTAGCGCGGGATGGTGATGCCAGCTATGGGGCCGAGGCAGCAGCGTTGCGGAGTTTGGGCGGGATGGTGACAGGGGTATTGAAAACGAAGCAGGAGGAGGTGATTGCCCTCTACCGTTCCGTTTTAGCAACCCGCAGCGGTTGGAATGAGGTGGTGCGCTCTGGGGCCATTGGCGGCCTGAGCCAACTGAAAACCAACCCCGAAGCCGTGGCGTTAATCCTGGAATACACCCAACCCGGCACACCCCAAGCCCTGCGCTTGGCCGCGATCCGCGCCTTGGGGGCCGTCTCCACGGGCCAAACCCCCGACCAAGTGGAGCAGATCGCCCAGGAATTGGAGGCGATCGCCCAAGAACCCTTTTTCCTCACCCAAGTGGCCGCCAGCGGAGCCTTGGGGCAAATGCAAACCCCAGAGGCGATCGCTATCCTCACCGCCCTCGCTGATCAAACCCCCGATGGCCGGGTGCGGCGCATGGCGGAAGAAGCGGTTAAGCGGGTGCAGAAAAACTTGGGTTCCGATAAAGCCCTGAAGCAACTGCGGGAAGAATTGGAGCAGTTGAAAAAGGATAACCAAGACCTGAAAAGTCGCCTCGCCAAACTAGAAGCCAAACCCTAGCCCCTTGCCCTCATCCCCCAACCCCTTCTCCCAGGGAGGGCGAAGGGGAGCCGGATCGGGATGATTGCGCCTTCGTACTGAGAAAACATCGCTACAGTTAATAAAAAGACACATTACACATCCATGGCAGACCAACTGATTCGCGCTACCGCCGCCGAGGGAGGCATTCGGGCCGTCGGGGTGATCAGCACCCGCCTCACCGAAGAAGCCCGCCAACGGCATCACCTTTCCTACGTCGCCACCGCCGCCCTTGGCCGGGCCATGGCTGCCAGCCTGCTCCTCGCTTCGAGCATGAAACAGCCTCAATCCCGCGTTAACCTCCGGATCCGCAGTGATGGCCCCTTGGGGGGTCTGCTGGTGGATGGCGGCTTAGATGGCACGGTGCGGGGCTATGTGATCAATCCCCAGGTGGAACTCCCCCCCAATGCCAAAGGCAAACTCGACGTAGGGGGCGCGATCGGTCAAGGTTTCCTCTATGTGGTGCGGGATGTGGGCTATGGCTATCCCTATTCTAGTACCGTTGAATTGGTATCTGGGGAAGTGGGGGAAGATGTGGCCCATTACCTTTCCACTTCCGAACAAACCCCTTCGGCGTTGCTCGTGGGCGTATTTGTGGGGGAAAACGGCGTAACGGCGGCAGGGGGTCTATTACTGCAAATCTTACCCAAGGCAGCGCGGGATGAATCGTTAGTGGAACTCTTGGAAAGTCGGCTGGCGGGGCTAACGGGCTTTACGCCCCTCCTGCAAGCGGGCCAATCCCTACCGGATATTTTTCAGAATTTGCTCGGGGATTTGGGTCTGCATATTTTCCCAGAAGTGCAGATGGTGCGGTATCAGTGCGATTGCTCCTTCGATCGCGCCCTGGGTGCATTAAAACTGTTTGGCGTTCAAGACCTGCAAGATATGATCGAAAAAGAAGGAGCAGCGGAAGCCACCTGCCATTTTTGCGGTGAAGTCTACCGGGCCGATGTGGCCCATTTAACGGGGCTAATTGCTGATTTAGAAGCCGAATCGGTGTAGGGGCGACACCAGAAACCGGGTTGCTTTTCGCCATCTCATCCCATCAACGCTAATCCCAGCAACCCGGTTTCTTGCGGCCATGAGCCACAGGGCCGAAATCATAGTACAGTTTGCATTAACTCGCTGATTTTTGAATCTTTTAAGATTTGCCCCTCACTCCAAAAATTTTATGAAAGCCATTTCTATCCTCGGCTCCACCGGCTCCATCGGCACGCAAACCCTTGATATTGTTGAACATCACCCCGATCGCTTTCGGGTGGTGGGGTTGGCAGCGGGGCGGAATGTGACGCTGTTGGCGGAGCAGGTGCGGCAGTTTCGGCCGGAAATTGTGGCGATTCAGGATGAGAGCAAATTGCCGGAATTAAGAGAGGCGATCGCCTCCCTCCATCCCCAACCCATGATCACCGCTGGTCAAGCCGGGGTGGTGGAGGTGGCCCGCTATGGTGATGCGGAAAGTGTTGTAACGGGGATTGTTGGCTGTGCGGGGCTGTTGCCCACGTTGGCCGCCATTGAAGCCGGGAAAGATATCGCCTTAGCCAATAAAGAAACCTTGATCGCGGGTGCTCCCGTCGTCCTGCCCCTCGTGGCAAAACATGGCACAAAACTACTCCCCGCCGATTCCGAGCATTCCGCGATTTTCCAATGTTTGCAAGGGGTTCCCGATGGCGGCCTGCGGCGGATCATCCTCACCGCTTCCGGGGGCGCGTTCCGGGATCTGCCGGTGGAGCAATTGGCCCATGTCACCGTAGCCGATGCCCTCAAACATCCCAACTGGTCGATGGGGCAAAAAATCACTATCGATTCCGCCACATTGATGAATAAGGGCCTGGAGGTGATTGAGGCTCATTATTTATTTGGCATGGATTACGATGCCATTGATATTGTCATCCATCCCCAAAGTATTATTCACTCCCTGATTGAGTTGCAGGATACATCGGTATTGGCCCAATTGGGTTGGGCTGATATGCGCCTGCCCCTGCTCTATGCCCTCTCCTACCCCCATCGCCTCCCCACCCAATGGCGGCCTTTGGATCTGGTTAAAGCCGGGGATCTGACGTTCCGGGAGCCGGATCACGCCAAATATCCCTGTATGCAGTTGGCCTATGCAGCGGGTCGGGCCGGGGGGGCGATGCCCGCTGTCCTCAATGCTGCTAATGAACAGGTGGTGGCCATGTTCCTGGCCCAGGAGATTCAATTCCTCGATATTCCCCGGTTAATTGAACAGGTGTGCGATCGCTTCACCGGCCAAAATACCGCCAACCCCAATTTAGAGGATATCCTCGCCGCCGATCGCTGGGCGCGGGGAGAGGCGATCGCCCTTCAGCAAGCCTTGACTAAAACCAGTGTGGCGGTTTAGGGGGAACGGGGAACGGGGAACGGGGAACGGGGGGGATGTTTTGAGGCAGGATAGATTATGGAGTTAATTTTA